>NZ_JAEKNT010000203.1 GCF_016406725.1 Sphaerochaeta sp. S2
ACCTTTGGATTTCTGGCTGCCATTGCAACTGACTTACCACCGAGTGGAACAATTGCATTGCTCTCGGCTTTGCTTTTTATCATACCTACAACACATAAGAGAGGATTACCATCATGAGAAAATACCTTTTCTCCCTTACCATCATGCTCTTGGCAGTGCTTAGCATCTCTGCCCAAGGTGTCCCGGAAGAAGTAGCTGCATCCAGCGCTTCCCACCCCGCTTCCATCGTGGCAAGCACAAGCTGGACTGCCGCTTTTGCAGACCTTGGAGGACTTGATGATGTTGCCTTCATCGCCCCTGCAAACCTCACCCATCCCCCTGAGTATGAGATTACCGTCAGTGATGTGGTGAAGATCAACCATGCAGACTATTTCATCTTCGCTGGCTATGAGAGGATGATGCAGAGCATGGGAGATTCCATCAAGAAAGAAGAAGGAACAATGCTTCAGATAACCACCACCAATGATATCGAGAATGTAAAAAAGCAAGCAGCAACAATAGCCAGTATTACGGGAACGGAAGGAAAGAGCAAGGAACGTCTTGCCAGCTATATCGCTACCATCGAGGAGGGAGCAAAACAGGCTGAAGATAGAGGACTGACAGAGGCAAAGGTCTACTGTCATGCAATGCAAGTCTATCTTGCAGAAGATCTGGGACTCCAGGTTGCAGGTACCTTCGGTCCTGGGCCGGTTACTGCACAACAGATCAGCGAGGTCTCTAAAGGTGGTTATCATATTATCATCGACAATATCCACAACCCCATCGCAGGGCCCTTGATGGAGGTATCCCCAGATACCAAGCTCGTTGTCTGGAGAAATTTCCCAGAAAGTGGGGGAAGAGGGAGCCTGGAGTCAATGGTACAGGCCAATATTGAGGCTCTACTACAGTAGCAGCAGGATCGATAACGTGAAGAGAGCCACCATTCGGTGGCTCTTCTTGCATATCAGGAGTAATACTTGCCGTATTTTCCCCTCAGGAAACTGACGGTTCGTTTTGCCGCCGTCTCAGGATCAGGGTACGGAAGGATCTCCGCTGTTGTCCATCCATCATACCCGATGGAGGTAAGGGAAGAGAAAATCTCGTCCCAATCCATATGTCCATCCCCAGGTGCATGACGATTGGTATCTGCAAAGTGCACATACCGTACATACTCCTTGTTCCGGATGAAGCTGTCCCCAATGTGGTCATCTTCGATGTTCATATGGAATACATCAGGCATCATGACAAAGTTCTTCCGGTCAATCTTCTTGAGCAGGGCTGAACACTCATCGAGGTTGTTGATGAAGTCGATCTCATAACGGTTCACCGGTTCAAGAATCAACTCAACGCCACGCTTTTCTGCATGGTCAGCAACCTTGTACGCCATATCGAGGAAGAGTTCCTCTGCAAAGGCAGGGTCACGACCATCGATAGGACCACGGGTCCTTCCAATATTGACCAACCCACCAAAATCAGAGGCAAGGTCGATGAAGCCGCAGAAACTCTTGTACAGTTCTGCTCGGTTCTCCTGGTTCTCATCGGTGAAGTAGAGATTCCTTGCCGCAAAGACCTGTCCACTGGAAATTGCACTAACCTCCAGACTGTTCTCTCGCAACCACTGGTTCAATTCGTCCTTTGACACTTCATCAGGACGCTTGAGGGCGAGTTCAACACCATCATAGCCAAGTTCATGGGCCTTGATGATCGACTCTTTTACCCCACGAAACACTACAAATGCATTGGGCATTGCCTCTTTACCGGCAATAGCTACAGATAATTTCATAGAATACTCCGTTGGTTGAGAAACAGGACACCATATGGTGCCCTGCTATTCAACCTATCCAGGTTACATCGCCTTGATCAGGGAGAGGTCCCCACTGGCAGCTGCACGAAGCAATGGCTCCATGTAGGTGTCGACATCACTTGAACTCATTGGAACTGGCATGTTCTGCAGTTTCATTGCAAGCTGTGGGTCCTTCGCAGCATTCAATGCACGCTCGATATGAGCCTCACTGAATCCCTTCAGGTCGTTGAGCTTGCTGGGAGCCTTGATGGACTTGCTGAATGCAATCATGGCCTCAGCCACGGCAACGGCAAGTTCTTCCCCTTCCAGGTTGTCCACTGAAGAGCCAAATCCGAACTCGGCGAAGATTGAACCAACAACCTTCAGCTGCTTCTGGATTGCCTTGGAGTAGAGCACCGCATAGTAGGGGTTCATGATTCCACAGGCAGTTCCATGGCTGACAATGTCCACCAGGGAGAAACTGGTAAGGTGAGCACCACTGGTTCCCCCGATCATGATGGCATATCCACCAAGGTCGGTGGCAAGGCCGATAGCCTCACGTGCCTTCACATTCTTGGGATCATCGACCAGTACCTTTGCATACTCTGCCACCAGGCTGATGGCACACTCGGCGATCTCACGGGTCTTCTCGTAGGTCTCTTCCTTTGCTCCACAGAACACCTCGAAGGTGTGTGCAATGGCATCAAGGGCTCCGTCGATGGTTACGCTGATCGGCATGCTGACCGTTGTCTCATAGTCAAACAGTCCAACAGTAGGGACGACTGCGTTGTCCACGATAAGTTTCTTCTGTCCGGCTACCGGGTCGGTAACGTTGGAATACTTGGTCAGGTGGGCACCACTGGATGCACTGGTCTGCACTGCAATGACAGGGATCAGGGAAGAGCCGGTCTCATCAAGGGCCTTGCTCACCACATTGGTTCCAAAGTAGTGGTCGATCTCGGGGGTCACCTTTGCGCCAAGGGTAGCCAATGCATTGGCTGCCTTCACTGCATCGATGGCCGAACCACCACCGATAACGACGATGCAATCGGGCTTGGTGTGCAGGATATAGGACTCCAGACGATAGACATCCTCACGTGGAGCATTGGGCTTTGCATCGGGAGCAATCATATTGCCGGCAAGTTCTACACCTGCGGCATTGAGGTAGGAAACAACCCGGTCTGCAACCGGCTTCATATAGGTGGTATTGCTTACCACGAGGGCACGCTTGCCGAACCCTGCAGCCAGAGGTCCTACCTGGTCAAGCACTCCCAGGCCGTGGACATATGAGTCCCCTTTCCAATCATTCAAGAGTGTATAGGCACGTTTCATTTGATCCATAACAGTATCTCCTTATTTGCAAAGATTTTTTGCGCGTTCTGCAATATTCTCTGCGCTAATTCCATATTTTGCCAAGAGTGGTTCATAAGGACCAGTCTCGGTAAATACATCCTCGATTCCTATAGCATCAAATCTACAGGAAATTCCTTCTTTCATAAAGGCCTCGCTGACAGCACTGGAAAATCCACCAGCAAGTACATGCTCTTCGACACAAAGAAGCTTGCGGGTCTTGGCTACGCTGTCCTTGAGGGACTGGACGTCAAGAGGCTTGACTACAGGTACACTCAGCACCTCAGCCTTGATCCCCTCTTTCTGGAGCAGGGCGGCTGCCTCATTTGCGAAGCTTGCGGTAATACCGTTTGCTGCGATGGTTACATCACTTCCGCTTGCAGTACAGACTGTTCCAATCGCATCGGAGGCAGGAAGATCAGGCATTGCATTGCGGTTAAGCCTGATATACACAGGACCCTTCTGCTTCAGTGCATATTCCAAAGCCTGCTCAGCCTGTTTGGCATCACCAGGAACGATAACCTGCATATTCGGCAGGGCTCTCATGATGGCAATGTCAGTTATTGCTTGGTGGCTTGCACCATCAAAGGAGTCGGAAAGACCACCATAAGCTCCTGCGATAATGACAGGAAGGTTGTTGTAGCAGAGGGTATTACGGATCTGATCGGTAGCTTTGAGGGCGAGGAAGATGGCAAATGCGTTAACCACAGGGTGGTATCCAGCGGTGGCCATACCAGCAGCAATATCGACCATGTTAGCCTCAGCCACTCCTACGTTGTAGAAGCGGTCGGGAAAGGCCTTTCCAAAATATGCACTCTTGGTAGATGAAGACACATCAGCATCAAACACCACCAACTCAGGATGGGTAGCACCCAATTCGGCAAGCTTCTTGCCGAAAGCATCTCTCATGGCATCGCTCATAGGGAGGCCTCCTTCTTCTCAATGTCAGCATTCAATTCGATCATACCCTTGGCGTATGAGTCATCATCGATGACAGCCCCATGCCAGGTATTCTTTCCTTCAGTGAAGGAGACACCCTTTCCCTTAACGGTATTGTATATAACCGCTTTCGGCCACTGGTTGTCACTATCCATCCATGCAAAGGACTCCATTACCTCTTCGGTATTGTTTCCATCGTAGGATTTCTCAGCAACATTCCAGCCGAATGACTTGAGCTTGTCAGCAAGCGGGTCGAGCGGCATGATTTCATCAGCGGTTCCATCAAGCTGAACCTTGTTGTAATCGATCATAAGGACGAAATGCTCAGGCTTGAACTTTGCTGCACTCATGAGTGCTTCCCAACTCTGCCCCTCATTCAAACAACCTTCCCCGCTGATCACATAGGTCCAGAACTGCTTCCCAGACTGCTTTGCAGCCAAGGCCATTCCCAATCCGATGGAGAGCCCGTGTCCCAGAGCTCCGGTGGACATGTCCACACCAGGGAGGGTCTTCATACAGGGGTGACCCTGCAGCCGGGTATTCAGGGTACGGAAGGTTGGAAGTTCCTCAACCGGGAAATACCCACGGTGGGCAAGCATGGTGTAGAGATTCATCGAAGCATGTCCCTTCGAAAGTACTACACGGTCGCGATCTTCCCACTGGGGATCGTCACTCTTGATATTGAGGCGATTGAAATAGAGGCAGGTGGTCAATTCGGCACTTGAAGCGGCTCCGCCCCAGTGTCCGGTTCCACTTGTGTGGAGGGTATCGAACATCACGCTCCTAAAATATGCTGCCAGCAGTGCAAGTTCCTTTGCATTGAACTTTCTGTCTTTCTGGCTGAGCAACTCCTTGACTGTTGTATTCATCTAGGAAACTCCTTGTTCACTGTTTCTTGATATTGATTTCATCTAACAAGCAGTGCATTGTGTACTGTATACAATATTGATACCATGGACAGCAATCCTTGTCAAAGGGATTCTTGTACTTCTTAAGAAATTTTTGCAAATTTAATGTATCCATATATAGATACTGTGTATTTCTTGGGTAAGTATATGCAAAGAAAGCGTGAGATTATTGCAAAATGTTTTTTGTACACAATTAACATTGACTTACCAGAAAATTCCTTTTACAGTAGTACTAGTTAATGGGGGTACCAAGTATGCCTAAATGTATACAAAACAGTCTTTCTGACCAAGTTTATACCATGCTCAAGGACCAGATTCTCTCTGGCCAGCTCAAGGGAGGGATGAAAATCCCGGAAGAGTCTCTTGCAGAACAATTTGGAGTTTCCAGAACTCCGATCAGGGAAGCTATCAGGCGCTTGGCAGAGTATGGACTTGTAACCATCAAGCCAAGAAGCCACGCTGTGGTTTCGATCATCTCTCCCCAGGAAGCAGATGATATTGCCAAGGTCCGGGTCTCATTGGAGCAACTAGCCATCGATTCGATCGATGAGGATTCATACGCGGAAAATGTAAAGGAACTCTCCCGTTATGCAGCCGACTGCCAGTATGCAATGGGAATCGGGGACAGGGCTACCGTTTTTGAGCAGGACAGCCTGTTCCATCTTGCATTGATCAAAGCAAGCAGGAATAGTGCCCTGATCAGCATCTGTGAGCGTCTTGATGCAAAGATCCAGCAACTCAGGATTGCGCAGAATCTCCCTGAGGATGAACTCTCCTACTATCTTGGCCAGCACGCCCAGATGATGAGCTTGTTGAAAAACGGGGAGAAAGAAGCGTGCAAGCATATGCTCTATGAACACATCACCCACGATCTCACCAGCCACCTAGGAAAGGACAACGCATGAATAAAGAAGACATCATCATCACCTATGGTTCGGATGCAAGCAACATGACGAGAGCCTTGTTGCAATCCATCGATATCGAAGGGCTCCTTCCCGATAAAAACGCATCCATCGCTCTTAAACCCAATCTTGTGGTTGCTGTAACCGCTGACAGTGGAGCAACCACCCACCCAGAGATCCTCATTTCCATCATCGAATTTCTCCAGGAGAAGGGGTATCACAATATTTCAATCGTGGAGAGTGCCTGGGTGGGAGACTCCACCAAGGAAGGCTTCAGGGTCAATGGATACCATCAGATCAGCAAGAAATACTCTGTTCCTTTGGTAGATGTGAAGGATGATACCTATGAGAAGAAAACCGTAGAGGGGATAACCATGGAGGTCAGCCGAACAATCCTCGATACTGATTTCCTGATCAGCCTACCTGTTTTGAAGGGACATTGCCAGACAGCAATGACTTGTGCACTGAAGAATATGAAGGGATGCCTATCCGATCGCAGCAAGCGGTTGTTCCACTCTCTTGGACTACACCGCCCCATCGCTGCGCTCAACGCAGTTCGAGCAGCAGACCTGGTCATTGTTGATAGTCTGAACGGCGATCTTGATTTCGAGGAAGGGGGAAACCCTGTTGAGACCAACCGGATGTTTGCCTGCCGAGACAGTGTTCTCTGTGACAGCTTCGGGGCCTCCCTTATGGGCTTTGAGCTCAAGGATGTTCCCTATATTGAGATGGCAGAACATTTGGGGGTCGGAACCACTGATCTCGAGAAAGCCAACATCATCCAGCTGAATGAACCAAGCGATGAGCCGGTTGCCCGCCCTACAGGAAGGGCAAACTACCTTGGTCGTTATACTGAACCAGATAGTGCCTGCTCTGCTTGTTATGGAAATCTGATCCATGCCCTTAAGCGTCTTGATGAGGTAAATCGTTTGAAAAACATCAAACAGAATATCTGCATCGGACAAGGATACAAGGGTGTGAACGACCCTTCCAAGGTTGGTGTTGGCATCTGTACCAAAGGTCTGGGAAAAAGCCTTCCCGGCTGTCCTCCCAAGGCAATTGATATGATCAAGTTCATCAAGGAACTGAATGCTGAATAAGACACAGATTCATGCATACCATACAGAAGGCACCCATTTGGGTGCCTTCTATTGGGTGTATCTTCCTGAACTATGTCAAAAGAGGCCTAACCAGGTCATCAATTGCTTTCCAGTCCTCCCCTGAGAGCACTACTGACAAGGCCTGGCTGTTCTCCTCGATCTGCTCAGGTTTGCGTGCACCACAGAGAACATTCATTGTTTTTTCTGCCTGTCTTGTCCAAGCAATGACGAGATTCCCTACAGCACAGCCATAGTTTCCTGCCATCTCTTTCAGAGAGTCAAGCATATGGAGAACCTGGGGGCGATGCTCTGCATCATACCAAGCCACAGAAGCTTTCGCCGTGCCCACCACCTTGGTATCGAGATCGACTTTCCCGGTGAGTAAACCCCGCTCAAGAGGACTATATGCCTGGAAGGTGATGCCCTGCTCAGCACAGTAGGAAGCAAGAGCCTGTTTACTACGTGTAAGCAAGCTGAACCGTTCCTGGATCAAGGAAGGATTCCCATAGGCTTGGTACTCCTTCAATTGTTCCAGGGTAAGGTTGCATGCGCCATAACTCCGTATCTTTCCTTGTTCAATCAGACGCTCCATTGCCTGGACAGTTTCCTCAATGGGAGTAAAATATGGGGGTATTGACTGCCAGTGGGTTAAAAGAAGATCAATATGGTCGGTCTCAAGTCGTTTTAAGCTCTTCTCAACCTGTTCAATAATGCTGCTTGGATTGAGATTGCGGCGGATAACCACCCCATCACGACTCTTGTGTACCGAACCCTCGTCCTCTGATCCCCAAAGCAATCCGCATTTGGTCGCCAGGATACACTCATTGCGTTTTCCCTTGAGAGCCCTTCCAAGAAGCTCTTCGCTGAAGCCATTCCCATAGGCAGGTGCAGTATCTATGAAGTTGATGCCCCTCTCCAGTGCACGATGGACTGTCTTGATGCTCTCTACTTCATCACTGGCTCCCCAGCTGTCTCCACCACCCATTGCCCATGTTCCTAGTGCAATGGAAGAGACTTCCATGGTTGTATTTCCCAGTTTCACTGTACCCTCCTCCAAGCATCCTGAAGCGTTCTCTTGGCATTTGCTACCACCAAGTCTGCATCCTCTCCTGCTTGGGGTTTTACCTCAAAGGAAAGGATATTCTTGCCACCTTCAGTGAGGTAGCCAATATCCTTCATTTTCTGCAGGAAGGCAGCAAGGTATTCTGTGTCATTCTCTGAACCGGGATAGCCAAACCGTGGGTGATAGTCCCCATAACTGGGATGGTTGGGATCACTGATGAGGGTATTCCCCACATGCACATGCTTGATGTACTGCTTTATAGGCTCAACGGCCTCATCAATACTCTCCCCGATCATGGGGATATGGGAGCAATCGATCATGATGCCAAAATTATCATATGCAGGGCAGACTGCCTCGGCATATTGCCTGACCAATGAAGACGGGCCAAGCAGTGACTTCTTATCAATGGTATGGTCAAATACCTCAAGAACGACCGGCATGGATCCTTTGCTTTTTGCGTAGGCACATAGTTCATTTGTGGAGGCAATCAACGCATCAAGATAAGAAGCTTCTTTCCCTTTCTCATACCCACGGGAGAGGAACTGGAACTCCTCTGCACCCATGGCATACGCTTCATCAATTCCTTTCTTCAAAGTCTGGACTGCCTGCACTCTCTCCTCTTCATCCAAGCTATTGATATTCAACTTCTTCGCAAAGAGCAGGGAGTGTCCACTATAGGTACAATCACAATGTGCACTCTTGATCATGGCAGGTGCAGACTCATACAACGATGAGAATGGCAAACTTCCAATCTCCATCACCTGAAAAGTGGGATCTACAAGAAGCTTCTTGAGAGAGACATGATAGTCTTGTTCACTATTTGAACAAGAGGGATAGGCCATGGAGACCACTATTCCAAGCCGACAGAATGCATGGATATCTGTATGCATTACACTTCCCCTTCCAGTATGCTCTTTACCTTTTGGCAGCAGAGAACGGGGCTTGCGAGTACCGGCACACCGGCTAACTGCTCTGCTTCTTCTTGCAGATGACCCATGGAAGCCTGGGCAAGGACGATACAGTCATACCCTTTCACCTGCTTGATCATCTCAAGTACCAGGCGGTTATGTGTTTCCATATCCCCAGCACGCATAGCGGTATAGGCTGGTTCATTGTCCTCAGCATCCACCTCTATCTCGGTTCCTGCGATTGCTGCCTCCCTCTTGAGTTTGTTGATGGTGGGCTCAAGGGTGCTCATTGCGGTGGCAACAACCTTGATTTTCTTGCCAATACGAACAGCTTTCTCTGTCATTGCATCATCAATGGCAACAATAGGAACATTGATAAATGGCCTGATGAGCTGTACTGCAGGGGTGAGTGTTGAACAGGTAACGACGATGACATCGGGTTTGGTCAGTTCACAGGATTGCAAATCATTGAACAACCGCTTTCGGTTCTCCAAGGAGAAATAGCCAATCTCAGCAGGATCAGAAGCAAGAAAATCATCAAGAATGTTATGAATTTTCAACTTCTGGCCCACTACATTTTCCAGCAATTCTGGAAAACTGCCCAATACCGGTCGTACCGTATGGATAAGTGCAACACGTTTCATCGTAGTATCCCCTTTTCTCTCATCATTACCCTTGTATTCAGGGTAGTTTGAACTTGAGGGATGAAAGATACCTTCTTTCACCCCTCAAGATCTAAGTCACATGACGCGGAAAACCTTACTCAGACTTACCGATTGACTCAAGGTAGTCAGCCTGGAACTTCATACCATACGCTCTGAAGGTATCGGTGTCCATGAAATCGGGAACCAGCTTCTGCTTTTCGATGTAGCCTTTCTGCCAAGCTTCGGTGTCGTTGACCTGCTTCATGATATTGCTCCAGTAGTTGACTGCAGCCTGACTCATGCTCTTGGGAGCAACAACAGATCTCCAGTTGGGGACCTCTACGTTCTCGTAACCGAGCTCACTGAGGGTCGGAGCACTACCAAGGTTTCCAGGGAAACGGCTGGTGGAAAGTGCCAAAACCGGGGTGAGCTTGCCAGCTTCTACATACTGGGAAGCAGCTGCAGGCTTGGAGATCAAGAGGTCGAAGTGACCACCAAGAATTGCAGTGATAGCACCACTGGTTGCATCGTGAGCAATGTAGGAAAGCTGATCCTGGGTAACACCAAGTTCCTTGATAAGGGCAGCGTGACAAGCGATGTCATCACCCTTGGAACCACCAAGAACCAATCTCTCACCATTGTTCAAAGCTTCAATGATCTCTTCTGCACTGGTGTACTTGGAGGACTCACCAATGAAGATCAGGTGCTTGTCTACAGCCATGTGAGCAACAGGCTGGAAGTTCTGGAAGCGATTGCTGGTGTTCTTAACCATCGGCATCAGGTCACCACTGTTGAAGGTCAACAAGGTGTGGTCAGCCTGGACACCAGCTCTGATGTTGGAAACAAGCAGTCTACCAACTTCACCAGCACCATCGGTCTTATACTGAATAACAAAATTCTGTCCGTTGATCAGATCCTCTTCAGTAGCAATGTCGGTAATCGTGCGGGTGAAGATGTCTGAACCACCACCGGGGGAGCTGGTCACATACCAATCGACATTACGGGTAGGAACGAAGGACTTCTCTGCACCATCTGCAGCTTCAGCAGTTCCGTTTGCGAAAACGGACATACTTACCAACAAAACCAGGGCCAATACTAGAGCAATTTTTCTCATCTCTCTATCTCCTCTTTGTTTCTCGTGGGATCACTCCCACATTTTCCAATATCCAATTCCTCTTATGAGGAAATAACACCTTATTTCTTTAGAATGCCAGCCTTGCGAAGGATGAACTTCACCACGGGAGTCATTACGATTGCCAAGAGCGCCAACAACAAGAAGGCAGAAATCGGCTTGTCAACGAAGATTCCCAACCCACCATTGCTGATGATGAAGGCCTTACGCATGTTCGATTCAAGCAGTGGGGCCAGGACGAATGACAGCAGCATAGGAGCAACTCCATAGCCATTGCGGTCAAGGATGTACCCGAACAACCCAGAGAGGAACATGATGATCACACCATACATGGAGTTACTGGTACTGTAGCCACCAACCACACAGACAACGGTGATGATCGGGATCAGAATCCGTACCGGGACGGTGAGGATCTTGATCAGGAAGGGAATAACCCCAAGGGAAATGAACAAGGTGAGTATGTTTGCGAGGAACAAGCTTGCAATCAAGCCCCATGCAAAGTCAGGATTGCTGGAGAAAAGCAGTGGTCCAGGATTCAGACCCCACATCATCAACCCACCAAGCAAGACTGCACCGGTACCACTACCGGGGATACCCAAGGCAAGCAAGGGAGCAAAGGACCCAGCGGCGGCTGCGTTGTTTGCTGCCTCACAGCTAGCGATTCCCTCAATTGCACCGCTGCCAAGCGGCTCTTCGCTCTTGAAAGCTTTCTGTGCTGCATAGCCAAGGAATGCTCCAGTTGTCGCACCAGCTCCTGGAAGCACACCAACAAAGGTTCCCATGAAACCGCTACGGATAGCAGGAGGAACAAGGCGACGTACATCATGGAGGGTCAACATTGATCCCTTGATCGTCAGCTTCTGTGTCAGATTGACATCAACCTTCTTGTTTCGCTCCGCCATTAATTTAAGCACCTGGCTGAAACCGACTGCTCCAATAACAAAAGGTGTAAAAGGAATGCCCCCTAGCAGATACATGTTGCCGAAGTCGTAACGGGGGCTTCCTGTAAGCGTATCCATACCCATTGTTGCCAGCAGGATACCAACCAAGGTCAAAACAACGCCCTTGGTCGGGCTCTCCCCTACCAGCCAGCCGATGGAAGTCATCGCAACCAACAAGAGAGAAGTCATCTCAGCAGGACCAAACTTGAGGCCGAGTTCAGCAAGTGCAGGGCCCATGAAGGTAAGGATGACCATACCAATGAAACCACCGATAAAGGAGGAGAGATTGGAAGTGAACAGAGCCTGACCAGGACGATTGCGCTTGGTTGCCATCGGGTACCCATCAAGGGCGGTCATAACCGCAGGAGAGTCTCCAGGAATATTCAGAAGAATTGCACTGAATGATCCACCATACATGTTGGAGTAATAAAGTGCACCAAGCATGATGATTGCGGTTGTAGGATTGAACTTATAGGTAAGGGGAAGCAACAGGGCAACCCCTGCGAGGGAACCGATACCAGGCATTGCGCCGACCACAAGGCCGAGTACAGCACCAAGCATGGTAACCATAACATTCTGAAAGGTAAGGACTACTGAAAAGCCCATGAATAACATTTCTAGATTTTCCATTGCATGCTCCTCAGTACGCGATCCAGTTGTAGATGATTCCCTTCGGGAAGGGAACTCCGAGCCACATGACGAAGGCTCCGATTACAATGGCCATGATGACAGCCAACCCGATGAGGGTTGTCTTCCAACTATACTTTTCGTACCACTTGAGCCAAAGAATGACAAAGAGTGCAAGGCTGGGGATCATTCCAATAACCAGAGTGGCAAGCATGATGGCAATCACGCCAAGAGCAGGAAACCAGCTCTCAATCGGATAGGTCGTCTTCTCTTCCTTGAATGAGCCCAGGAATGCAATGAAGCTCAAAGCTAGCAAAGCAAATCCAATGAGAGTGGGGAAAAAACCTGGAAGCGGTCCCCTGAGCTCATGCCAAAAGCCGTACTTGGTGATCCCGAGATAGATGAATAGAGCAGCTATCACTGCTGTGATTACAGGAATCACCATCTGACTCGTAACCTTTTTCAATTGCATATATTCCTCTCTCCTTACGCTTGCTGACGCAGGTGGTTGGCCATACGGGAGGCCATCTTCACTGCATTCTCAAAAGCGCTGGTTTTCACAACACCGGTTCCGGCGATATCATAAGCCGTACCATGTGCACAGGTAACAATAGGAGCGGGAAGGCCACCGGCAATGGTGATGCCTTCATCAAATCCCCTGAGTTTCAGGGCGATCTGTCCCTGGTCATGGTACATGGTCACTACCCCGTCAAAATCACCACGGAAGGCCTTGATGAAGGTGATGTCACTTGGATATGGCCCTGTTGCATCTATTCCCATCTCTCTTGCTTTCTCAATAGCTGGGATGATTACATCAATCTCTTCACGTCCACAGAGGCCATTTTCTCCAGCGTGGGGATTCAGTGCAGCAAGAGCAAGGCGTGGCTTTGCAATACCGCTGTTCTTCAAGGATGCGTTGGCAAGGCGTACTGCACGCAGGATGCTCTCTACAGTCAAGTTCTTGCTTACCTCGCTGATGGGAATATGACTGGTGGTTCGGGTAGTCCAGAGGTCACCCAACACATTGATCTCCCCAAAAGGTTCCGTATGGCTGAACAACTGGGCGAGTAAGTGGTGTTCACTCTCCACCTTGCTTCCTGCCTGCTTGAGGCCTGCTTTATGGAAAGGTGCGAAGCAGAAACCTTCAATCTTCTTCTCCTTATACAAGGAAACACCAAGCTCCAGTGCATGAAGGTTTGCCTTACCTGCCTCAGTGGTCAGGGTGCCAAACTTCACGACTTCAGGGTCCTGATCTTTCTGGTCAAGGATTGGAAGGCCCTTGCTCCAGTCAGCTTCATCCACACTGTCTATCACCTGCAAGGGAACAGAGGAACCAATTACCGAGAAGGCACGCTCGAGTATACGTACATCACCAATAACCACTGGTTTACAATACTGTTCAAAAAATTTACCAACAGCCAGCTTGGCGATGATCTCAGGTCCGACTCCGGCTCCGTCTCCGATTAAAAGTCCCAATACAGGTTTATCGTTCATGGATTACTCCTCTTCATTCTTGCAGTGAGCAACGATGCTCGTCACTCCGGCAATAGAGGTAGCAACTAACGTGCCAAGTTTACAATCTATTGTATACAATCTTTTACATATTTCATATTTGTATACATATATTTTCTATTGAAGTAACCAAATATGAAAAATTCAAACAGTTTCCTAAAAATTTTTAAGACTTTTTTAACATGTTTCAATGTTACATAACTATTGTTTCATGTTTCAATTGAAACATAATTGAAACATGCTTACTCTGATTCAAATCGGGAGAACTTCCTCCAGAGCGTTGTCCTGCTTATACCGACCTCCTTGGCGAATTCCTCACGAGTCAAACCACTGGAGAGGAACTGTTCATACAGCTCATGATCGGATTGCTTCTTCTTTTTTGGTTTTGGTTTTTCTGTTTCTTTGGTATCAAGATACAATCCAGTGGATCCGATATCGAGTTGCTCTATCTCTCGGATGCCAACCCGGTCTGAGGTATGGAGAATTGCAAGCCGTTCTGCTGCGTTCCTAAGCTCTCGGATGTTTCCTGGCCAGTAGAACTGCCCAAGCATCTCTAATGCATTTGCATTGATGTTGATTCCGTTCAGTCCATGCCTCTCGCAGTATTGCGTGACAAAATGGGAGAACAATAACCCAATATCCTCAGGACGATCACGTAAAGGGATCAGCATCAGGCTCAACAGACTGATACGATAGAAGAGATCAAGACGGAACGACCCATCCTGTACTTTCTGCAGGATATTGCTGTTTGCTGCACTGATGACTCTCACATCTACAGGGACAACCATGTCAGCCCCTACTCGGCGAACTTCGCGCTCCTGGAGAACACGAAGCAGTTTCGCCTGCACGACGATCGGCATCTCTGCTATCTCATCGAGAAAAATGGTGCCCTTATGAGCCAATTCAAACAACCCAGGTTTGCCTCCCTTGCTTGCACCGGTGAAGGCTCCCTCGGAGTATCCAAACAACTCACTCTCAAGCAGTTGTTCAGGAAGTGCTGCACAGTTCACTGCAACAAAGGGTTGCGAGGCACGGGGCGATGCATTGTGTATGCTCTGGGCAAACAACTCCTTTCCCGTTCCCGTCTCACCAAGCAGAAGTACGGCGCCTGGGACCTGGCTGAACCTTCTCGCTTTCTCCACAAGAGCCATCATCTGGGCATTCTGTGTCACAATGTTGGAGAATGTGTATTTTGCAACCAAGCCCTTTCTGCTCAACTCCGTCCTGATCATATGCTCTGTCTGCTGGATTGCCTCTGTATTCTGGAATGTGAAGAGAAAGCCTGATGTCTCCTCATCCATGCTGATCGGTTGCTGGGTCACCAAGAACTGCTTGCCTGCAATCGGCACGAGTATCTCTTTCTTCCCTGCCTTCAAGGTAAGATCCCACTTCCCTCCTTGATATACTTCCATCAACTGCTTTCCCAACAGGGATGTAGTACCAAAGAGTTGCTCAGCTTGCCTGTTGGCTGCAATGATGGTTGCACTGCTGTTGATCGCAAGCAGTGCATATGCAGCATTGTTGAGCAGTGTCCCTAGCAGATTTCCCCTTGTCTGCGCACGCTCCAGAGAGCGAGCGGCTGCAACGGCCTCCGCCACTGCATGGACAACTGCCTGATAGCCACTCTTTACATGCACATGAGCAAACTGTTGCTCCTCACATAAACGGCACATCGTGAGTCCACCCACAAATATGGTGCAACCCTTTCTTGCAAGGTGCTCCAGTCCGATTTTCACGTCTTTCTCATCGGTTACCTGAAAGATGGTTACAGGTTGCCCGACCAAGGTGCTGATCAACTCCTGGTCACAAAGCTGTTCATTCGTGACTACCCCGATATGGGCTGTACTGTTCATTTTCTTGGCTTTGGCTAGCGCACTGAGTAAATCCGCGCTACTGAGTGCGATGGGCACAACATGCACCGACGGTTTTTGGTGAGCAATTGCCTGAGCAGTTATTCCACGGGCTACAATGATATCAGCAGCAAGAGGTACGATCTTCTGTGGATCACTTCCATAGATATGGGTGGTCCGCACCTCAATCGTATCCAGGTCATAACTCTGGATGACTTGATCGAATGCTTCTTGCAATTCTTGGTAGGGAACAACAATCAAAATCTTTATCAATGTGACACCTCAAAGAGAGTGTATCATAAGCGGTTCTCTTTACAAAGCCGGCCCGCCCTTGGTATTGTCCGGCTATGAACATACTCCAATACCTATTATTAGCCTTATTAGTCCTTGTAACTGCAGCAAACCTCTATGCACTGACCATCGGCAAGAAGAATCGAAACCGAGCAGCAGCAAACTACCGTCTTACCCTACAGAAGCTGGGCGTGAGAACCAATGAGCTGATGAAAGAGTACGGGTACGATTTTGATGACAGACATGGGTACATCAATGATATCGGGGATGGAATCCTGCTCTGTTTCGACACCAAGAAGCAGGTGGTGGGAATCACCTTGGCTGATGAGTTCTACCATTTCCCGTATGCAGACTTTGTTTCCTGCAAACAAAACTACGAGACGCTGGAGAACAAACTCTCCAACATCTCGGTTGTAATTGAAACAAATGATGCAATCATCACCCTGGTATTCGGCTCCAAAGCATGGAGGAGAAAATCCTATCTCGGAAAGTTCCTCCTCCAGGACTCCAAGGAGTTCTGCACCATCCTTGAAGGCCACTGCTCTGTGAGCGAACAGCAATAACCTATGTTGCGCTCTGGTCTACAATATGTACATCTAATTGGTTGAAAGGAACTGAGATTCCAACCTCAGCGAGACGGTCAACGATCTCACCCTGGAAGCGCCAGTAGACCTTCCAATAGTCTTCAGGTTTCGTCCAAGGGCGAACCGCGAAGTCTATGGAGGAGTCTGCAAGGGTATTTACCTCTACCATGGGAGCTGGATCACTAAGAATCTCACTATAAGAATTGATGATTTTCCAAATGGTATCCTTTGCCAACTGCAGGTTTGTGCCATATGCAACTCTGACTGTAAGGCCAAGTCTCCGCCGGTCAACATTGGAGTAGTTCACAATGGGGCTGTTCCAGACAAGCTTGTTTGAGATGGTAATCTTACGGTTGTCGGGTGTGGAGAGAATAACACAGATCATGTCCATATCACTTACGGTACCACTGAACGACCCGGTTTCAATATAGTCACCAATCCGAAACGGTGCATTGATGACAATCATCACACCACTGAGCAGGTTCCCAATGGTATCCTGGAATGCAAACCCAAGGACAACACCAGTGATGCCAAGGCCGGCAAGCACGGGGCCCATATCAAGGCCAAGTCGGCCAAGGAATGCAATGATGAGGAAAATCCACCCTATGACATTCACCAGCTTCAAAATGAAGCGGGCCATCAATTCATTGATCTTCTTGGAACGGTCGAGTGCACGCTTGAGAATGCGTGAAATGCCTATGATCACCAGCTTTCCGATGAGCACAATGAGCAATCCAATCGCGACATTCACCAAGAATTCGACCGGACCGATTTGAATCCAGCTATCAATCTTCTCAACAAAGCGGCCAAAGGCGGAACTTTCAGCAACGGCTTCACTGCTAAGTGCCATGAAATTTGCAATCATATTTCTACTTCCTTATACAAGTATTATATAAAACACTACCATCGGTAGAGAAAAAAAACAAGGTGAAGAAAAATATCTCTTCACCTTGCATGATAAGTAATTAATTACTCGCTATTATGTAGACAAAAGAGCATGCAGCCGTTTTGCAAACCCTACCGGATCCTTGGGCATGACACCCTCAGCAAGCAGAGCCTGATCCAGCAACACTGAACTCAACTGCTCAATGTACTGTTCATCGTTGCTGTTTTCGATCTTCTTGACCATCGGATCTTCCACATTGATCTCAAGGATCGGCTTTGCTTCTTCAAAGTCTGTCTGTCCCATACTCTTGAGAATCTGCTGCATCTGTACTGATGGGTCACTCTCATCAACCACCACGACAGCAGGGGAGTCTGCAAGGCGGGAAGAGGCAACTACATCCTTTACCTTGTCTCCAAGGGCTTTCTTGACCTTCTTGATAAGGGCTTTAGCCTCCTTGGAGTCTTTCTTCTTGTCCTCGCCTTCTTCCTTCAGGTCATCAACAGCACCACTCTTGTTGATTGCTTTCAGAGGCAGTTCCTTGTAGGTACCGATCGAGCCGACCACGATATCATCAATATCGTCGCTCATGATGAGCACTTCATACCCCTTCTTCCGATACGCTTCAAGCAAGGGACTTGCCTTGAGGGTCTCTTCCTTTCCTCCAGCGATGTAGTAGATTGATTTCTGGTCACTCTTCATCCTCTCCTTGTAGGAGGCGAGGCTTACATAGCCATCCTCCGTGGAGGACTTGAAACGAACCAGTTCAAGCAATGCATCCCGGTTGGCATAATCAGAATACAAACCTTCCTTAAGGGGTCGGTTGTACTGCTCAATGAACTTTGTGTAAAGGTCAGGGTTCTGTTCGCTGATCTTCTGGAACTCACCAAGCAGCTTCTTCACAGATGCGGTACGGATTGCATTCATTACACGATTCTGTTGCAAAATCTCACGGCTGACATTGAGAGGAAGATCCTCACTGTCAATCACGCCACGTACAAAGCGAAGATAGGATGGAAGCAACTCTTTGTCATCATCTGTGATATAGACTCGCTTCACATAGAGCTTCACACCCGGCTTGTAATCTGCATAGTACATGTCAAACGGTGCTTTACTTGGGATGAAGAAGAGTGTGATGTACTCTGTTGCACCTTCGGCGCGTGTATGCAGGTAGAACAAGGGGTCTTCACTGTCATAGCTGCTCTGCTTATAGAACTCCTTGTACTCTTCATCGGTCAGCTCGCTCTTGCTGCGTCTCCACAGGGCTGATGAACTGTTGATCTGCTCAACCTTATGTTCAACCTTCTTCAGCGGATTGCCTTCATCATCCTTCTTCTTGTCATCGTAGGATGTCTGGTCGTAAGAGAGGAAAATGGGATAGGCAATATGGTCACTGTACTTCTTGACCAGCTGCTCAATCTGCCAACGGTTGGCATATTCACTGCCTTCCTCGTTCAGGTAGAGAATGATGGTCGTACCTTGGCTTTCGCGCTCTGCTTCATCAAGGGTATAACTCCCCTTGCCGGTACTGCTCCACTTCCAAGCCTGTTCCTCACCAGCCTTTCGGCTGACTACCTCAACCTTTTTTGCAACCATGAAGGCGCTGTAGAAACCTACACCAAACTGGCCAATGAGGTTACTGTCCTTCTTCTGCTCCTCAGTAAGGGAAGCGAGGAACTTCTTGGTTCCACTGGATGCAATGGTGCCCAGGTTGTCTGCCAAGTCGTCATGACCCATGCCAAGACCGTTGTCACTGATGGTGAGTGTGCGGTCTTCACCTTCCTCAGTAAAGGAGATGTCGATGCGTGGCTCGAAGGCTAGATCCTTGAGCTTGTCATCGGTAAGGGTGAGATACTTAAGTTTGTCCAGTGCATCGGATGAGTTGGATACCAGCTCGCGGAGAAAGATTTCCTTGTGGGAATAGAGCGAGTGGATGATCAGATGCAATAGCTCTGATACTTCAGTTTTGAACTTCTTTTGTTCCATCTTCGTATGATACCTCCAAAGGGATATAGGCAAACATACTGATTTTTCAAACCAACGGCAATTGTTCCTTAACAAAAACGCATAGGTGGGCTATGCTTGGGCATGCAGTTTTCCACCCCAAGCTCAGCCAGGACGATCAATCGTCTGAGAGTTCTCAATCTGCTTGCCCGTGAGGGTGAGTTCAGTCGCTCTGATATCGCACGCCGCCTAACCCTGAACAAGCCATCCACCAGTGAGATTGTGGAGCAGTTGCTTCAGGAAGGACTTGTCGAGGAAAAAGGAAAGGCCAAGACTGCCAATGGCAGGAGACCCACCACGCTTGCCTTGCAACATGGCTCCAGACTGGTCCTGGGAGTGGAACTTGGTAGTAAGAATACCTGTTTCACCCTTACAGATCTCCTGGGTAATGTACTGAGATTTGAGCGAATTCCAACCCCGATCAAACCTGATGCCAAGGAACATGGCCTTACCGTCATCAAGGCGTGTCTGAAAATGAGACGAATTACCAAGGCCCCTATTGCAGGCATCACGGTGGCAACAAGTGCACAAATCAGTGAAGATGGTCTTTCCATACTCCGTCATGACCACTGGTCGTGGGAGAACGTCCCTCTTGCTAAAGCCATTAGTGAATACACACAGACTCCTGCAATCCTGGTGCATTCTGTGAGGGCAATGGTGGAGGCTGAACAGTGGTTTGCCGATGAAGATGAAAAGTCGTTCCTGTATGTCAATTGGGGAGAACATATCAGCGGCGCATTGGTGCAGGACAACACCATAGTAGGGGAGAAGAGCAGATTCGGACACCTTCCAGTACGGCAGACAGGTTTGTGCCGGTGTGGAGGGATTGGATGCCTCGAGACCGTAGCTGCAGGGTGGGCTCTCAGTGAACGATTTGCCGGCAAGACAGTCAAGGAACTGGCACAAAGGGAAGATCCTGAAGTAATTCAAGCTCTGCAAGAAGCGGCAGAAGCCATGGGAATGGCACTCACAGCTGCAAGTGCCATTACCGGATGCAATAAGATTATTCTGGGAGGAGGCATCTCCAATCTTCCCGATCACTACCTTTCAGTACTCCAGAAGTATTATCACCAGCATGCCCACCACAGTCTTGCCCACATACCTGTGGTACGCTCACAGCTCAAGGACCGCAGCGCTGTACTAGGAAGCGTGGCTGTTGGATTGGACCGATGGATTTTCCAGAGAAGAATGTTGCAGACGATGCAAGGGCTTTAAGCAAGTAAAACCGCTACCCAGATGGGTAGCGGCAACCTCCTTGAGAACCCTAGGACTCCTCTCCTAAGGGTACGCGTCTATCCGCTGGAAACATCGGTCTAGACTCGAGCAACGACACTCATGATTATTGCATGGTTTTCTCGTACTGTAAAACATTAATTTTGCAATTTTGTAACTATTTTACCAATTGGTTGATTAACCAGCCAAACTTCACAACAATCGAGAGTTATGAGGAACTCAGCTTCCTTCGGTATAATTAATGGAGAAAGAACCGGAATAGTTGCCTGCACTAAACACATCAGCTGCTCGTTTCCTGATTCTTATGGTAAGTTTTCCGATAGGTACATCATCTTGGGCACCTGCAGGAAACCTGGTATTAAAGGTATTTCCGTTCTCCACACTGGTGAAGAAACTTTCGCTTTCAAGCTCCAGTGTTGTCCTGAGTCTATTCAATGTATCCAGCTCAAGATCTGTAATCGAAAAAATCAACTTTCCGACGGTAGCCTCTGCAAGGTGGGAGGAGAATTTGAAATAGAGAGATTGAGTCAATTCCCACTCCTCAAGATTCGGGAACTCAAAACTGAGCATTGCATCCTCACCTGAGAGCTCCTCACCTGCCTCATTGTAGATGGAGATCCGCAAATCCCTTGGTTCGATGACACCCTGCATATATACGGTGGCAGAAGGAAACCGCGGAGGATCTTCCGCTGCCAAGGGCAACACAAAGAAGAGGAGTATACATGCCAAGAGAACTTTCTTCATATCCATCTCCCAATACCATCGAACTATACGTATGGTACCAGCTACCATTGCACCTGAAAAGAGGGGAAAGAAAAAGCTGTGCAGGTTACTGCACAGCCTTGTTCATGTAAACCAGATGGAAAAATTAGAGCGTAGCCACTGAAACAGTAACTGTTGACGTATATCCACCATGAGTTGCATTATCATTCACATATTCCAATTGACTGCTAATCGTATTACCTAAATGATCATCCCCAGCAGCTTTCAAGGGAGTAATTTTTATCTGAACATTTTCAGACTTACCGTGTACTGCTGAAGTTGCAAGCGTATAAACACCGGCATTCGGTTCAGGGGTACTCCCAGCAATTTCAACATCCGCAATCTTGATGGCCACGCCTGTTTCGGTGTCATGTTCGAAGTCTGAGACTTCCATGTAAATACCAAAAGCAATTGAAGTGTTTGTCTCATAGCCATAGGTAAATACCGGATCGACAGCAAATGCATTCGTAATATCTAGGGTTGCATTAAACTCTGTTCCTGTATCGGGATTAACAAAACCATGGTTGAAAAACCAACCAATAACCGCTTTCAAGGTAGCAGTAACATCTGTAACTGTTCCAGTAGATACTACAAGAGGAGCAGCAAAAACCCCACTCATTGCAATAACCAACACCAGTGCAAGTGCAATAGCCTTTTTATTCATATCTAAATCTCCTCCGGATGATTATTCCTCTATCCTTTGTACAAATAGCCTACTACTGAGTAAGACTTATGTCAATATTAGAATATAATTATTTATAATATTTTAGTAATTATTTCTATTAAGGATTTTATTTTCTTATTATATATTGTTTTATAAGATTTTAAACTTATAACGTAAGTTGTATACTTTCTTGTTCTTTATAGCTATACACAAGTAACAAGGTGACAAGAAGCATTGTATATATTAGATTTATATTATACATCTGTCATATCTTTGTTTTATGAAACTACTGCAGAAAATACAAAACTGCCCAATTGGGCAGCCATACTCTTAAAAAGACTGATATTTACGTATCTGATCTGATGTCGATTGCGACCGTTGCCTCATACTGGCCCGATGGGGCGTTTTCAATCTGACTCTGGTCTGCAATGATGGTGAGAATGTAGGAAGTTAAACCCATCCCCTGCGACCCCTGGGTGAATTGAATAAGTTCATACTCTCCCCCACCAACAGGGGTGATCTCCTGCTCGCCTACCAATATCTTCTGGATAGCAACCTGGGCAGAGGTGCTGGCATTCTTCAGTTCAAAGGGAGTCACCGTTGCATAGACTTCGAACGGTCTGGCTATATTGGTCTGGATTGCATAGTAGAAGGTAGCACCATCCTCATTGAATGCATCGGACACAGTAAGGGCAGGAATAATGTCAGTGCTTTCGCCACTTGTGAGAAAACCGTGAGTCAACAGTTCCGGGACAGTTGTAGTAAGGGAGATGGTAACGCGTGCAGGCTGACCAGGCTCCTCCGCAAAGAGGGCCAAAGGAAGGGACAGCAATACCAGCAGCACACATATCCATTTCATACAACCAATTCTCCCATATAGTCAGTATCCACGTCTAAACTATACAGCGAGAAAAAAACGTATGTCAATGGATATAGTAATTCATTGCAATTTGTACAGAGTATTGAAATATGATTTCATATATTTTATTTTATGATATATAAATATGGTGTACCCAACTTATGACATGCTAAGCAATTTTCTTTAAATTTGGATTATTGCAGACATTTTTTACAACTTCTCTCATCGCATTTCCTATGTCAGAATGGTAGAAGTTCGCAAGCTATTACTTATATTGTTTTTGTACACAATTATTATAATTTACTACTATATTACTGGATTGCATAGGTTTATGTAGGAATTGATTAGTTTCACCCCTTTAACAAACTTATAACA
>NZ_JAEKNT010000204.1 GCF_016406725.1 Sphaerochaeta sp. S2
GTATATGCCCCTTCCCCGATCATACGCTCAGAAGTGCTTGAACAGAGTCCTGAAATTGCGACTCTCCTTGAACCTGTTTACCAAAGTCTTGACCTTGAAACACTGCAGTTGCTCAACAGCAGGATTGCTGTTGAAGGACAACCAGCCAGGATGGTCGCTGAGAACTATCTCAAGGAAAAGAAGTTCCTTTAGTGATCTGTAACAGCATAAACTTGTAACTGGGCTTGGTGCGGATCGGACAGAGGACAAGGCCAAGGAAGCGAAGATATCGAGATATCTGAGCTGACACGAACGAAGTCCATCGGTTTGATAGGCCCAAGAAAGTAAAGATTTACATATTACAGATCACTAGGAGTATATATGGATATTCTTTCCTGGGTATTGATTGCATTCATCACCTAGGAGACACTCAATGTGGTGTTACTTTACAGGATGCCTTCCTCGACACGGGGGAATGCCGTTGGAGTGTTCAAGGCCTATGAGAAATCACAAAAGGACCCAGAAATTGGGGAGTTTGTTACCTATCTCATCAATTGGGTAGCAGGCACCAAATTGATTTTCATCGTGCTGATCATTGGAATTGTCATCACAGGAGGGAAAGAGACCAAGGTATTCAGCGTAATTGCCCTGATTTTCTCGATTATGACTTTTTATTCACAATTGTACCCAAGACTGAAACATATGGACACTGAGCACCAGCTCAGTGTCAGTGGGTACTCCAAGTCGCTGGCAATTATGATTCCCCAACGGAGCGAGAGGAAAGGAACCATCATGATGCTTCCTCTCCCGAGCGAGTGCAGGGAAAGTAAGATGAGATACCCCGTTCCTTGGGGCGGAAAAGGAGGTAACGCCTCCTAGGTTCAGGGCTTGACCTAAGGTATTGACACCTTTCATTGGTGGTTTTATTTGGTATTCACGGTCGCAGTAGTTTTTGTTCTCTGTACATTGTGATTGGTCGTTTTGAGAAATTGAGGTAGGCTTCAATGAAGAGAAACAGTTTGGAATATCTCGATATGGAGCGGGTAAACTCCCTGCTTGAAGGGTTCAATAAATCCACCGGATTTGTTACTGCTATTCTTGATCTTAATGGCAAGATACTCTCTAAATCTGGGTGGAGAAAAATTTGTACTGATTTCCATCGTATCAATCCATTGACCGGTGAGAGGTGTACACAAAGTGATACCATCCTAGCACAAAATTGCAAGGATCATGAGCAATATCACTTCTATACTTGCTTGAATGGATTGGTGGATGTTGCCGTACCGATCATCATCCAAGGTGAACATGTTGCAAACTTGTTCTCGGGACAATTCTTCTTTGAGAAACCTGATCTGCAGTTTTTCAAAGATCAGGCAATCCATTTCGGATTTGATACAGCATCATATCTACAAGCTCTCAGTGAGGTACCGGTTGTCTCCAAGGAGCATGTGACCAAGGTGATGGATTTCCTGCTCAACATGACCCAGCTGATCAGTGAGATGACACTCCAGAGAATTGAACAGATTGAATTGAACAAAGCCTTGCGACAGAGTGAAAAGGCGCTTAGAGAGAGCTATGAACGTTTCAGAATTGCACAAGATATGTCCCCTGATGGGTTTACCATCCTTCGGCCGGTACGTGGTGAACAAGGAAACATAGTCGATTTTACCTGGGTGTACGAGAATGCTGCAATTGCAGCATTGAATGGTACTGACCCTGAAAAGGTAATTGGACTGCATTTGCTTGATCTGTTCCCAGACCATAGAAACAGCAAGATGTTTCAAATGTATCAAGATGTTGTTCTTTCTGGAAAAAGCCAGACATTGGAGATTGGTTATGAGGGCGAGAGCATATCCAGACCAATATGGTTGAGATTGGTTGTCGTTCCCATGACAGGGGATATCGCTATTCTTGCCCAAGACCTAACGGAACGCAAACAGGCAGAGGAACGTCTACAATTTCAACATGACCATGATTTCCTCACGAATCTCTATAACCGAGGTTACTTGGAAAGAGCGTTGATACGTCTGCAAGACGAGTGCTTTCTCCCCGGCTCCCTGATTATTGCAGATACCAATGGATTGAAGCTGATCAATGATTCCTTTGGACATACCATGGGAGATGAAGTATTGAGGAAAGCTGCGGAACGGTTACAACATTTCGCCAAACCAGGAGATATTGTTGCCCGTTATGGGGGTGATGAATTCATTATGGTGCTGCCCAATACCTCCAGAGCCGAGGCAGAAGCTCGTCTTCAGGAAATAGCATCTACCGGGAGTGAGACTGAGCATGACCCCATTCCATTGACCCTGGCCTATGGGTACGATACTCGTAGCAGCCTGCAAGAAGACTTTGCGGCCGTCTTCAAACAAGCAGAAGATATGATGTATCGGAACAAACTGTACGAAAGTTCCAGCACCAAGAACAAGACCATCAAATTGGTCATCAACTCGCTGTTTGCAAAAAGCAACCGGGAGTCGGAACATTCCAAACGAGTAAGCGCATTGTGTGAATTCATTGCAAGGAAACTCCAGATGTCCACGATTGAGATTCATCGAATGGTGAGCATCAAACCAAATACACCATAACAATCTCTTCGACTATCCCCTAGCATAGGGC
>NZ_JAEKNT010000205.1 GCF_016406725.1 Sphaerochaeta sp. S2
ACACTGGATAGCATCAATGACCTGGCTCAGGAATCTGTTCCAGGGGCAAATGGACTTACCTTCTTGCCCTACCTCCTTGGGGAACGGTCTCCTTGGTGGAATACCAAGGCAAAAGGTGCATTTGTGGGTATGGATATCTCAACAACATTCCCTGATCACTGTCGAGCCCTGCTTGAGGGCGTGGCAATGAACCAGAAGCTCAACTTTGCAGGTATGCTTTCCGAGATTCCTGACCGTCGGGTGATGTTCATAGGTGGAGGTGCCTTGAATACCTTCCTCAGACAGGTCCTTTCTGATGTCTTTGGTTGTGAGATTGTTGTACCTCAGTTTCTTACTGAGGCAACAAGCATGGGAGCGGCCTTGCTGGGAGGAGTGGGGTGTGGTCTTTATGAAGACTTTTCCATGATTGAGGTCATGAACCCCATCAAGGAAGTCGTAACACCAAACAAGGAAAACACTGCTTACTATGAAGACTTGACAGGAACATTTGTTGACCTGTATCGCAGCCTTGAACCTTGGTTCAATCGGTAATGGAAGGGAGAAAGGGGCAAACAATGTATGACAGACTCATCCTATCGCATAATCTGGGGACAACCGGAGATAAAGCGGTAGTGTATGATGAAAAAGGAAATATCATAAGCTCCTGGCTCTCCCTCTATCGGGTGATCTATCGAGAGGGTAACAAAGTTGAACAGGACCCCGGTGATTGGTGGCGTGCTGTTTGTGAGTCCACAAAGAAGGTGATGCGGGGCATCAATGAGAAGTCAATCGCCGTAGTTACCTTCAGTGGACAGATGATGGGTTGCCTCTGCCTCGATAAGGCAGGGGATCCAATCGGTAATGCGATCATCTGGGCCGATATGCGCTCAGATAAAGAGTCAAAACAGCTACTCAGTCAGATTGATGAGAAACTCTTTTTCCATATAACCGGGCATAAGATCAGTGCATCATATACGCTCAGCAAACTGCTTTGGATCATGCATAATCGTCCAGAAGCCTTTGCAAAGACCTCCAAAGTTGTCCAAGCAAAGGACTACATAGTTTACAAGCTCACCGGAGAGATTGTAACAGACTATTCCGATGCATCAGGAACAAACCTCTTCAATCTTACCAAGCGGCAGTGGTCACGGACCCTGACAAGCATAATCGGTCTCAATCCAAAGATACTCCCAGAGGCAATCCCTTCTACCCAGATTGCCGGCTACGTAACAATGGATGCCTCTGTAGCTACAGGGTTGCTTCCAGGAACCCCTGTTGTCATCGGAGCAGGGGATGGCATCTGTGCCTCCTTGGGTGGTGGTTGCACCACGGAGGATGATGCCTATCTCTACTTTGGATCATCTGCATGGATTGGAATGGTCAAGCCAACCCCGTATTGGGAGCCAACGATGAGGACCTTCAATTGGTCATTTATCCAACCTGACCAGATCGCCCCTTGCGGGACCATGCAGGCTGCTGGTGCTTCCCTGGATTGGCTCAAGGATGAGTTGGCAAGGGAAGAGGTTACCCAATCGGAACTCCAACGAAGCTATCCACAGCATCTTATTGAAATGTTGGTCACCCAATCGCCTCCTGGGGCAAATGGATTGCTGTTTCTTCCCTATCTCATGGGTGAGCGGAGTCCCTACTGGAATCCACAGGCTCGAGGAGCCTTCATCGGACTGAAACGAAATACCCGTCGCTCGGATATGTTCCGCGCATGTTATGAGGGTGTGGCAATGAATTTGAAGATAATCTGGGAAGCGCTCAAACCCATCAACAAAGCTACGGAACTGGTGGTGATTGGAGGACAAGCCAATAGTGATATCAACAAGCATATCATAGCAGATGCCTTCAATATTCCTGTTGTATCGCATAACCACCTCAAGGACAGCAAGAACTTTGGCGCAGCGGTTATCGGGGGCTTGGGCATCGGGATGTATGAGAGTGCGGATGTGGTGAAGGAACTGCTTCACTATGAAAGACGCATCCTTCCAAATGAAGCGAATGTGGAATTTTACGATCGCTATCTTCCCCTCTATAAACAAGCATATACAAGCTTGGTCGATTTCTACCAGAACCTCGACCAGTTTACCAATACAAAGGAGAGTTGAGTATGAGTGAGCTTTTGTCACAATTACAACATGCTGAGGTTGCTGAGACCATGAAGCGTTTTGGCTTCAAAATGGAAGATATTTTTCCTGGTATCGATGAACTGAAGGATAATCCGTACCGAAAACATACATGGATTGTGAAAGAGAACCATGGATATCTGGTGGTGAATGCAATTCCTGAGAAGGAGGACCAAGACCATCTCTTCTGGGAAGAGTGGTACTCTCATGCAGGAGAAGTCCACCACCATATTCTCTCGCTCTGGAAGCCTCATATGTATCATGAGATCTTTTCAGCTCCAGATTCTGATGACATCCATCCACCTCAGTGCTTCTCACGGAATTGGTACGTAGTGGAGGATGAGGATATGCGCTCCTTGTTGTTGCGGAGGTAGGTATGGAGTATCGCTATTTTGGAAATACAGGGTTGCGTATGAGTGCCATTGCTTTCGGTACGCAGACCTTTGGTTGGAATATTGATGAGAAGGAGTCAAAGGGCTTGCTTGAGGAGTACACCCAAGCAGGGGGGAATTACCTTGATACTGCTGACTCCTACAACAATGGAGATTCGGAGAGGATCCTGGGTTCCTGGATCAAGGATATTGGTTCCCGGAGAGATGATTTGATTTTGGGTACCAAGGTATTTTTCCCTACGGGTGAAGGTGTCAATAATACCGGTGCAAGTCGTAAACACATACTAAACAGTGTGGAGTCCAGTCTTAGACGCCTCAATACCGAATATATTGATTTGCTGCAGATTCATTGTTTTGATAAAAGGACCCCCTTCGAGGAGACCTTGAGAACGCTGGATGATCTCATCTCAGCAGGAAAGGTACGGTATCTTGGAGCCTCCAACTACACCCCATCAGATCTAATGAAAAACCTTATGATCGCCCGATATACCCACAAGGAAGCTTTTGTCAGCCTTCAGTTGGAGTACAGCCTGTTGGTGCGAAGTCCTGAGTGGGAACTCATTCCGATGTGTGAACGTGAGGGGGTAGGCATGCTTGCCTGGTCTCCCTTGGCAGGAGGATGGCTTAGCGGGAAATACCGCAGGGGGAAAGACATCCCGAGAAATAGCCGCGCAGGCAGGAAAGACCGGTGGGATGACCAAGCTGAACAAAGGGGAAGTGACCAAGCCTATGACATCATAGATGTCTTGCATGAGATTGCTGAGGAGGTAGGGCACAGTGTTTCACAGGTAAGTATCAACTGGGTGAGACAGAACCCAGCAGGTATCATTCCCCTTATTGGGGCTCGCACTGTAAGTCAGCTCAAGGAAAACCTTGATTCACTGTCTTGGTCGCTCAGTGATGACCAAATGAAACGATTGAACGATGTCAGTTCCATAGGGAAACCATCGCCTTACAGCTTTATCGAACGCTATACAAGGGAGTAGCACATGGCAGAACGTGTGACAGTAATTGGTAGTTTTGTAGTAGATCTTATGGCACGGTCCCCTCATATCCCGGTACAGGGAGAGACTGTAAAGGGAAGCATTTTCAAGATGGGACCGGGGGGAAAAGGGTCAAACCAGGCAGTAGCAGCTCACCGATGTGGTGGAGATGTGATTCTGGTCACAAAAGTGGGAAACGATGTCTTTGGCAAGGTTGCCAAGGATTTTTATGCTGATGAGCAGATGGATAGCCGATATGTATTTGAGGACCCTGATTTGGCAACAGGCATTGCCTTGATCATGGTGGATGAACATACCTCCCAGAATAGTATCACGGTTGTTCCCGGAGCCTGTGGAGCGATTAGTCAGGAGGAGATTCGGTCCATCGATTCAATCCTGGATGATACCAGTGTCCTGGTGGCACAGCTTGAGACAAACCTTGATATTCTTCCCCCTGCAGTAGAGCGCGTGCATACCTCAGGTGGGATTGCTTTGCTGAACCCTGCGCCAGCACCAGTTGAACCACTGGATGATGAGTTTATCGGCATGTTTGACTTGGTAACTCCCAATGAGACTGAGGCATCATGCCTGACCGGCATTGATGTTGTAAATCGTGAGAGTGCCCATAAGGCAGCCTTGGCCCTGCAAGCGAAAGGGGTTAGGGATGTCATTATCACCATGGGCAAGATGGGGTGTTTCCTGCTCACTGCTGAGCAGGAAGCCCTGTTGTTCCCCACCATGGAAGTGAAGGTGGTGGATACCACCGGAGCAGGGGATGCGTTCAATGGAGGACTGGCTACAGCGCTCAGCAAGGGAAAGGATCTAAGGCAAGCAATCTACTTTGCAACAGCTGTAGCATCCCTTTCTGTTACCAAGGTAGGTACTGCCCCTGCGATGCCTACCAACGATGAAGTGCAGCAGTTCCTTTCGGCATTGGATCAAAAAGCCTATTGGGAGCAAGTGAAATGATTATGAGTAGAACTGCAGCTGAGGCTGTGCTCAGTACCACCGGGTCAGGAAACAAGGTCCGTTGGCTGGTGAGCAAGGAAGATGGCTCAACCAATTACGAGATGCGGGAGATCAGGATCCCTCCTGGTGGAAAGAGCAGCAATGGAAGCCATGAACACGAGCATGTCGTGTATGTTCTGCAAGGTAAAGGCAGAGTAATAGGTCCAAATGAAGAAAAGGTCCTGCTCCCAGGTACGTCGGTATTCGTTCCTGGTGGGGATGAGCATCAGTGGGTGAATGACTCACGGGAAGAGGCTTTGGTCTTTCTCTGTGTCATTCCATCGGGAAGTGAAGATTTTTTGAAGTGAGGAGAGAAATGGAATTTACAAGCGCCTGGGTCGATAGAAATGAACAAATTAGAATTGTGAAGAAAACACTGCCCAAACCGAAAGCCAATGAGGTGGTAGTCCGTATCAGGGCGTGTGGGATATGTGGGACTGATATCCACTTTGTAAAAGACCTTCCTGCAGGAACATTAACCCCACTAGGACATGAGGTTGCTGGGTATATCCACGAAGTAGGATCACCCTTTCCCGGCTTGAACGTCGGGGATTCAGTGGTGGTTGAGAACAATATTGCCTGTGGAAGATGTGAACAGTGCCTGAACCAGAAGCCGCAAGCCTGTGAGAACATCTACAGCTACATGGATGACCAGGCAGGAATGGGACAATTCCTGGTAGTCCCCCGGGAGATGGTAATTCCCTATGAAGGGCTCGATTATCCTGAAGCTACCCTCGCTGAGCCCATTACCGTTGCCCTCGATCTCAGTCGGGAGGCTGCTATAGAACTTTTTGATGATGTCCTGATCATGGGACCTGGAATCATAGGCCTAAGCTGTATCAAACTGGCAAAATTGCGTGGCGCCCGTAATGTGGTCATGGTAGGGCATCATCTCGATACTCCGCGTGGAGCCTATCGAGGCGAGGTTGCCAGAAAACTCGGAGCCGATCTGGTCATTGATAGTGCTAAGACGGGGTGGAAAGATGAGCTCAAGCAACAGTTTCCCAAGCTGTTCAAACGTGTGATTGTAACCTCTCCTCCTGCAACACTTGGCGATGGTATTGAGCTTGCCGGTTTCTGTAGCTCCATTGTCTATGACGGCATTGATTTCAAGCATGACCAGGTAACGTTCTCTGCAAATGATTTTCACTTTGCCAAGAAGCGTCTTATCGCCTCTCATGCCATTCCCAACTGGGGATTCCCCCAAGCATTTGAGCTGTTAAAGCAGGGCCATATTCCCAGTTCTCTCTTGCTGACCCATCGATTCACCATGGATGAGATAGATGAAGCCTTTGCTGTATTTGGTAACAAGGAGGAGCAGGTTATCAAGCCAGTGATACTTATTGATTAGAGAAGGATAGCAGACCACCTCCTCAGGGGTGGCCTGCATACAGGTTAGTGGGGCAGTACACCCTTACGGATGATGATACATCCATATTTTACGATGGAACCAGAGACCACTACAGCATATGCCCGTTTTGCTCTGTCATAGAATTCCTGGCGTTCGATTTTCTGGATTTTTGGTGTATCGGGCCAGTATTTGTCCAAGACTGCCTGGAACGATTTTTCCACTGCAGGGTCTGCGCTATCGCCTTCTGAAGGCTGCATCATCACAACCGGATCTTTGACATAATCATCAGGATTCATCAGACGGAAGATACCATCAAGCAGGTCTTCTGCCTTGATTCCATCTGCTCTGATACAACGGGAGGATCGAGTGTCTCCAGGATAGAATGCGTCGACGATGACAATCTCATCACCATGACCCATTCTATCGAGTGCTTCCAGTAGTTCTGGACCGATGTAAGGGGAAATTCCAATCAACATGAGGCTACTCCTTTTTTCTTCTCGTCTGGAAAAAAACCAGACAAGATAGATTTATACCTCTAGTGTAAAACTGATTTTGTTAGATGTCAAATCATTATTATATAAAAAGTTAGCTGTCTTTCTACAGCCGATTGATTATGCCTTGGAGAATACCGATGAAGCTTCTAGCCCTTGAAATCAGCACCACTTCTTCGAAAGCCCAATACGTAGATACCAAATTGGGTGAATCGACATTGCTTGTTGAGCGAAATCCTTCCTCAAGTGATGTAGTGGATGTATGTATGCATGCCATTCAACTGGGGAGAAAAGCTGCACAAGGGAGAGAAGTAGACCGAATTACCACCGCGGGAACGTGGCACAGTCTGGTGGCTTGCGATGCATCCAATGTACCCATTCAACCACTCACCGACTGGACGGATGTCTCTGGTCGTATTTTCTGTAAAGGACTTAGGAAAGACGCTTCTTTTGTTGAGGAATACTATAGGGAAAGTGGATCAATGGTGCATGCAATGTATCCTTTCTTTAAGCTCCTGAAACAGAAGACAGATGGGATCGCTCTAACTGGTAGAAAAATCAGTTCACTTGCTGGCTACCTCCACTATCTGCTCACAGGAACCATCAAGGAAACTGCATCCATGCTTAGTGGGATGGGACTCCTTTCTACCTCATCGATAGATTTTCATCCAATGGCGAAAGCCCTGGGTTGCACTATATCCCCTATTTGCGATTGGAGAGACAGCAGTACACTCAGCAAGCAAGGTTCAAGATTGCTTGGACTGTCCGAAGGTATCCCAGTGCTTCCTCCTCTTCCTGATGGAGCGTTGAACCAAGTAGGATCAAGAGCAGAAGAGCCAGGTATCATGACACTTTCCATGGGTACCAGTGGGGCAATGAGGATGATTATCTCAGAACCTTGGTTCTCTCCCATTCACGCCACTTGGTTGTACCGTGGTGTGGATAATGAGTTTCTGCTCGGAGCTGCAACAAGTGGCTGTTCCAACTGTGTGGATTGGTACAAGGAACATGCCTTTTATCCAGATGTTACATATGCTCAGATTGAAGGAGCACTGAGGGAAGATTCTGCTACCCCTATATTCCTTCCATTCCTGGTGGGAGAGCGCTGTCCTGGGTGGGATGACACCCGGCTTGCAAGTTTCCATGATGTGGATGCCTCCATGACAACAAGTGCCTTCTACCAAGGTGTCTTGCAGGGAGTTGTTGCCAATCTCTATCAGTGCTATGAAGAGCTACTGAAAAGTGGGCATATTCCCAGGACCATCAAACTCTCAGGGGGCGTATTGCATTCAGCCTTCTGGAAACACCTATGCTGCAATTACTTTGGTGTTTCCATGCATGAAGATGTCCAGAAACAGACGTCCCTTTATGGAGCCCTCATACTGGCTGCCCGTTCCGCCAGTGAGGAACTTCCAACTCATACACTTACCGTACCTAATGTGCTGAATCCAGAGCCAGAGATGAGAGATTACTATACTAAACACTATAAAAGATACCGATATTGGTATGAAAAAACGCTTATAGATAGTACACAAGAGAGGAGCATATAATGAATACATTCCTTGTATTGATAACCGCCCGTTCATTTGGGAGTTCTGATGAGAAAGCATGGGAGCTGTTGCGCTCACATGGGTGTGAAGTCCGGCATATTAAGGCAACAGAGACAGAAAGTGTTACTGATCAGCTACATCGGCAGATAGCAGAAGCCGATGGAATAATCGCAGGACTGGAAGTCTATGATCAAGCGCTCCTGAGCAAAGCAAAGAAACTGAAGGTTATTTCACGCTATGGGGTGGGGTATGATGCGATAGACCTCGAGTATGCAAGAGCGCGAAACATACAGGTCACCATAACCCCGGGAGCAAATGGGGACTCTGTGTCCGATTTGGCAGTCACACTGATGCTCTCTGCTGCCCGGCATGTTCCCTACATGGACCATCAGATGAAGATGGGTGAAACGAAACGTCCCATTGGTGTGGAAATGTGGAGAAAAACGCTTGGTGTCATCGGAACAGGAAGAATCGGGGCAGGGGTAGTAAAGCGTTGCAAGGGTTTTGAGATGGAGATTCTATGCCATGATGTATATGAGAATGAGGAACTGAAGCAACACTACGGTGCTACCTATGTCGATTTCGCCACGCTGGCAAGCAAGAGTGATTTCATCTCCATCCATACGCCATTAACTGAAGAGACGAAGAATTTATTCAATGCAGAGGTGTTTGCAAGCATGAAACCAAGAGCGGTGTTGGTCAATACTGCCCGTGGTGGAATCATCGATGAAGAAGCATTGGCAGTTGCTCTTGAAACTGGCCAGATTGGTGCTGCTGCTTTGGATGTCAGCGCTCAGGAGCATCCTGAATCGGGACCGCTCGCATCCCTGCCTTCCTGTATCCTGACTCCCCATGCAGGAGCAGCAACCTATGAGGCGTCAAGCAATATGAGTCTCATGGCCTCCCAGAATCTTATTGATATTCTTGAAGGCCATGATTGTGATTACTGTGTAGGTTGAATGGTTATGCCTTGATCAGGTGAACGGCGAATCCGCTGAGTTCCTGCTCAAGGTAACATACCTTGATCTTCCCCTTTGCATCGCGGGCGATGGTCTCCTCGTTCACGGAGAAGCCGAACTGGGAGAGGTAGGAGAGGGTGCGCTCGATGGAGAAGCACCTGAAGCCGATGTGGCCCATCTTCCCCAGGTACTGCTTGGGCAACACCTCGATGGTGGTATCGAGGAAGGTGGAACTGTTGCCACTCTTTTTCACCATGCCCAGTGCCTCCAGTCCCTTGATGGTCTTCTCAGCCTCTGCTGCATCCTGGTTGTTGATGCCCATGTGGGCGAACTCCAGTCCCTGGAGGGTACGCACCGCCTCCCTGCTCAGGTCCTCTATCGCCTGCCAGTCCTCCGCCTCGATGAGGTCGGCCTTGACCATCCACGATCCGCCCACTGCCAGGACGTTGGGCTGCCTGGCATAGCTGGCAAGGTTCTTGGTGCTGATGCCGCCGGTGGGCATGAAGAGGAGGTCGGGGAAGGGTCCTGCGAAGTTCTTGAGCATGTCCACGCCCCCGCTCACCTCTGCTGGGAAGAACTTGAGGGTGGTAAGCCCACGGCTGATGCCCGCCTCGATGTCGCTGGGTGTACAGACACCCGGGACGATGGGAATGTTGTTTTCCAGCGCCCAGTCCACGACGGTGGGGTTGAAGCCCGGGGAGACGAGGAACTTGGCCCCGGCGGCCACTGCCTTCTTTGCATACTCGAGGTTGGTCACCGTGCCTGCTCCCACGAGCATCTCGGGGTATGCCTTTGTGATGCGCTTGATCGCCTCCTCTGCCGCTTGGGTGCGGAAGGTGACCTCTGCACAGGGCAGTCCGCCTGCGATCAGGGCTCCTGCAAGACCCTCGGCCTTGCTGGCATCATCGATCTTCACCACCGGTACCAGGCCGATCGTATGGATTTGTTCAAACAGTGCTTCATGCATA
>NZ_JAEKNT010000206.1 GCF_016406725.1 Sphaerochaeta sp. S2
TCATCAAAGCACCTACCATTGTGGCATGTACCGTTCCTACACCACCTGAAACTGCCGCTCCACCAATGAAAACAGATGCGATGGCATCTAATTCCCACCCAATACCATCTGATGGTCCTGCCGCTGTTGATCGGCCCACAAACATAATGCCAGCCATAGCAGCTAGTAGTGACATATTCATCATTGTCAGGAAATAAGTTCTCTGCACCTTTACACCTGAGAGTGCTGCTGAATTCTTATTACCGCCAACTGCATAAATATGACGACCGAAAGTTGTTCTTTGTGTAATCGTATGATAAATCAAGACTAATATAAGAAGAATCACTCCAGGAACGGGGAAAGACGTTCCCGGACGGCCAGTACCAAATATCCATGTAAGATAACCAATAACAACAGTTACCAATATTATTCGAACTGCTATAGGCCATAGTTCTTCTTTTTCTTCTGATTTTTTATATTTATGTATTTGAATAAATGCGAATGCTAGAATACCAATTAATCCAAGTAATAAAGTTGAATTATTCATGCCAGTAAATGTCGGTCCCCATTCAGGTAAATATCCTGAACCAAAAACTCTAAGTTCTCTCGGTGCTGGAACTGATATTGATTTGGAAATCCAAATAACACCACCACGGAAAATCATCATGCCACCTAGCGTTGTAATAAAACCAGGGATGTTGAGTTTGGCTACCCAGAACCCTTGCCATGCACCTATCAATGCTCCTATAAAAAGACTCAATAGGACACCCATCCACCATGCCAAACCTAGATCTCTTACGGCTAAAGCCATGATCATGCCTGAAAAGCCTGCCACTGAACCAACTGATAAATCAATTTGTCCAATGACAATAACCATCATCATACCAATGGCTAAAACCATTACATAGGCATTACCTGAAATTAGGTTTTGAAAGTTAGAGGATGTAATCATTTTTCCTCCAGATATGATGTTAAAGGCGATCGTCAGTGCTACTAAGGCGAGCACCATCGTATAGTCGTGTAATCGATCTCCAAATATCTTCTTTATGAAACTCATTATGATTTCTCCTTATTTATCAGCGCAGCTTCCATTATCAAACGACTGGTCATCATTTTCATCAACTCCTCTTGTGTTGCCTCTTTACTATTGATTTCACCTGTGATTTCTCCTTCAAAAATCGTATAAATTCTATCCGTTATACCGATGAGCTCAGGTAATTCAGAGGATACTACAATAACAGCCTTTCCTTGGTCTGCAAGGTCGTGAATTAACTTGTAAATTTCATATTTTGCACCCACGTCAATGCCTCTGGTC
>NZ_JAEKNT010000207.1 GCF_016406725.1 Sphaerochaeta sp. S2
GTATAGGAACGCGCAAATTTTGTTATAAATTTTTCTGTAGGAGCTTTCTTACTGCTGGCATTCTGAACCAGATCCAAAATTTTAGATACAGTTGAATCACCAAAATCCTTTGTTACCTCTATTGTCAAAACGCCATTTTTATTAATGAATCCGCTCAATGCATCGTTTCCTGGCTCGAGTTCACGAGGAACAGATTCCCCTGTTAACGCTGCAGTGTCAACCATTGAGTTTCCTTCTATAACCTTGCCATCGAGGGGAACTTTTTCTCCTGGCTTAACAATAATGATGTCACCTATGTTTACCTCTTCAGGAGATACTTTCCTGATCTCATCGCCAACTTTAAGATTTGCATAGTCAGGACGTATATCCATCAAAGCACTTATTGATTTTCTGGAGTGACCTACAGCTATATCCTGAAACAATTCACCTACCAGATAGAACAGCATAACTGCTACACCTTCTGGATACTCTCCAACGAAGAAAGCACCAATGGTAGCAATACTCATTAGAAAATGCTCACTGAATACCTGTCCACGGGCAATACCTTTTATTGCTCTTAAGACAACCTCTCCACCAACTATAATATAACTAATAATAAATAAGGTAAGCTCAAGCCAATTTTGGAAATTAAAGATGATTCCCACGGCAAATATTGCTCCACCGACCACAAGTCTTATGATTTCTTTTTTGTTGACACCTTCTTCTTCCTCTTCATTATTTTCTTTTATGTTGGCCTTAGATGTATCTTTCTCAAAAACAATCTTTACATCCGGTTCGATTTTTTTTACAATGCCTTCAATCTTCTCATTTAATTCAGTGCGGTTGACTTTCGGACTTATTTCCATTGTTAGTTTCTTCGAAACAAAATCTACTGCAGCAAACTCCACTCCTTCTAAACCGCTTATTTCTTTTTCCATTTTAGCTGCACAATTCGCGCATCCAAGTCCTTCAAGCATTACTATGCTTTTGTTCACCTTTTTCTTCTCTGCATCAACTATTTTAACATCCGGCTCAAGTATATTTACAATGGATGTTACTTCTCCAAGAATTTTACCAAATTCCTTTTTATCGACCGCTTCAATTGTCAGCTTCTTAGTAACAAAATCAACGGTTGCACTATTTACTCCTTCAAGGCTTTGTGTTTGAGCTTCAATCTTTGCAGCACAATTCGCACAATCAAGTCCTTCAAGTATTAATACTTTTTTATTGCTCTTGCTAATGGATTTTTCTTTCACTGCCACATCCGGTTCGTGCTTGTGCACTATGGTTTCAACCTGCTGTAGTGTATTCTTATACTCTTGCTCTGATTCAGTTTCTAAAGTCAATGTCTTGTTCATGAAGTTCATATAGGCTTTGACTCCATTTAATTTATTAACCTCATCTTCAATTTTAGCTGCACAATTTGCACAATCTAATCCTTCTAAAATTATATCCTTCTTTAACATCACTGCCCCACCTTTACTTACTTTCTTCTGAAATATGAATTAATCCTTGGTCAAATATTTGCTTTACATGTTCATCTTCAAGGGAGTAGAATACAATCTTTCCTTCTCTTCTGCTCTTTACTAGTTCAGCCTGCTTTAAGACTCTTAGCTGATGAGAAATTGCTGATTGGGTCATATTCAATAAGAATGCAATATCGCAAACGCACATCTCGGCTTCATCTAACGCCCAGATTATCTTAATTCTTGTTGAATCCCCAAAGACCTTAAATAGCTCCGCAAGATCATATAGGGTTTCTTCTTGAGGCATTTTTTCTCGAACTTGGTTAACAGTCTCCTCATGTATAACATCACAGTCACATCTTTCAGTTGGTTGAATTTTCCTTGCCACATTATCACCTCCGATATTATTTCAATTGCATACTTGAACAGTTATTCACATGTCAATTTTACTACTGCGATAAAAAGAAGTCAATAGATACTTGAACAGTTATTCAAGTGAACGAGCAATGTATTTTCTATTTATACTTGATGAGGGTTTTAACGATTAAAACACCGCCAGATAAAGGATAATTCTCCTCGACTGGCGGTTAGTTATATGCATTATATTTCTACATCAATTTCAGCACTGAGCCTGAACTCAATAGTCAGTTTATCATCTAAGACTGTTAACTTCTCAATAAGCCGTCTCACCAATAGATCATCATATTCTGCGAGTTGACATGACTGCGTTTTCAACCAATGCATTTTGCCTCAGTTCACGCAAGCGGTATATCTCATCAGCCACTTCGTTATAGTGTTGTATCGATTACTCGTCAATTTGGATTTCAATTCCAGACTTAAATTCCACAATGAAATAGTCATCATAAACCGTTATCTTTTCCAAGAGAGTCCTTACATAATCTTCTTCATATTCAGTCAACTCGCAAGGCAGATCGTTAAGGAAACGCATCATCTCATCGAGTCGTGTTCTCAGATCCTGTCGGGATGCCTGCTCATTTTGAAGGGCCTGCTTCTCATCACGCAGCCTTCTAATCTCCATACCAAGCTCATCACCGGTATTCTTAGAATTAACGGTTGCCAATAGCTCCTGCTGCATTGACTTCATCTGTTCATCAATCGCTGCAATCTGATTTGAAGTGACTTCCTCCCGACTACTCTCGATATTCTCTCGCAAAAGAGGAAGGATTGCTTTCTTTTCCCGGAACGCTTCGTTTATGGCCTTGATAACTACCTCATGGAGAAATTCTCCATGAACAGTCCTTGCGGTACAATCTGGACCATCTTTTTCTACCCTGCTGACGCAGCGCCAAACGGTGGACTTACACCCACGATTGTTCCATTTAATTCTGCGGAAGATGTCACCGCAGTGAGCGCAGAACACTATTCCAGATAAAGCGTAGCGGCCACTATAGATTCGTTTGCGCTTTGTGGTGCCTTTGGTAAGGTTTGCGCGTCTTGCGATTTCCTCCTGTACCTTTAGGAAGATATCCTTTGGAATAATAGCTTCATGACTGTCCTCTACATAATATTTAGGAACCTGTCCCTTATTAGCTTCACGCTTCTTTTCAAGAATATCCACCGTATAGGTCTTCTGAAGCAAAGCGTCTCCGATGTACTTCTCGTTTGTAAGTATCTGCTTTATATTGCTTTCATGCCATTTTGCATTACCGGCACCGTTCAGAATTCCATCGGCTTCAAGCGCCCTTTTTATCTGTAAGAAGCTCTTACCGCTAAGGTACTCTCTATAGATGCGCTTAACGACTTCAGCTTGCTCTGGATCAATGATGAGGTGCCCGTCTGCATCTTTGGTATATCCCAAGAACCAGTTGTGATTGACCTGAACTTTTCCTTGTTGGTATCGGAACTGCAAACCCAGACGAACGTTAGCCGATAATGACTCACTTTCTTGCTGTGCAAGAGAAGCCATAATTGTCATTAGAACTTCACCTTTAGCATCGAGCGTATTGATATTTTCTTTTTCGAACGCCAATTCTTTACAATAAAAGCGTTTAGTATTGTTGAAAACAGCGCGTAACGTTGCGTATCGTGGGGTGTCTGACTGTGTATCGTTGAATATCGTCTAGCGGCGTTTAGGGGATTGGAACACCAAACAAACACCAGAATTTCCGGCAAGCTGTGTCCGCCGTACATTCTGGTGCAAAAGTGTGAAACTCTGCTTTTCGGATGTGTCTCAAATACCCACATCGCCCAGTGCCTTGCTGATGGCATCGGAGGCTTTTTCCAGGGTCTCATTGAAGATATGCGCGTAGATGTTCTCGGTGGTTTTCGTGTCCCTGTGTCCCAGATGCTCGCTTATCACCTTCACCGGTACACCCATGTTGATCAGGAGCGAGGCATTGGCGTGGCGCAGGTCGTGGATGTGCACATCGGGGAAATCATGCCGCTCGAGCAGCCGCTTGAATTGCAGGTTGATGTAATTGTTGTTGATGTAATTTCCGAACATACCGGTGAAAACGACACCCTTTTCGACCCACTTGTCACCCACCTCAATTTTTCTCTGTTCCTGCCACTCGCGTTGCTCTTTCAGGAGCTGGACCACCTGCGGGGGGAGTGCAATGCAACGGACGCTGCTCTTGGTCTTGGGGGTGGTGACGTGATATTCGCCGCCCAGCCGGTACAGGTTGTGCTTGACCGACAGTTGGGCCTTGTCGAGGTCCACATCCTTCCAATGCAGGGCTGTGAGCTCGTTCACGCGCATGCCGGTGAACAGGAGCATCCTGATCAGCTTTGTCAACTGGGGGCTTACCAGTTCATCGAGAACCTCGAGCAGGGCCCTGCACTGGTCGGCATCAAGGAATTCCTTCTGCTTTTCCTCCCCCGAGGAAGGGGTGGTTGCATTGGTCACCGGATTCTTTACGATGAGTTCCTTCTTGACCGCCGTAGAGAAGATGGGCGATAGGGCGGTGCGGATCCTCTTGATGGTCCCGACCTGAAGGCCGCCTCCGCTGTTGACCATTACGAACAATTCACCAAGGTTCTTTCCCAGGGCCTGGGCGATCTTCTCGGCCTTGCGCTTGGTGACCGTACCCCCAGTGCCAAGAGTCTGGAGGGTACCCATGCAGAGTCCAGTTCTGCGTGAGAGCGGCCTGCGCACCCCCCATCCGAGGGTGTCCACATCCTTGAGCCGGTACGATTCCGCCAACCGGCCGTTGGTGAACAGCTCATTGAACAACCTGTCGATCTTGGCCGTATTGATGTCCTTGATCCTCAGGTGCCCGATGAACGGCATCACGTACAGGTCCATGAGGTAGCGGTTTGCCGCATAGGTGGTCGGCTTGAGCTTGTGGATTGCGATCTCCTCGTAATACCACTTCTGGAGTTCTGAGAACTTGAGGTTCTCGTTGAGGTTGGTCATGCCCTGGCAATGCTTCTCGAACTCGTAGGCATAGGCCTTCGCCAGCTTCTCCCCCTTGCCCTCGGTCACACCCTCGGGAGGGGTGAAGGTCGTCGTTTTCCTGATCTGTTTCCCGTCCAGGCCGTAGCCGAGCGAGACCATGATGCGGTAGGTGTTCCCGCGCTTGTTGATGCTTGGCATCCTGCTGTATCTCCTTGCAAACACTTGATTCTGGGTACCATACATCCCTCCAAAGCGCTGGACAGTCAACCCGACAGCCCTTGATGCTCAGTGGACATCGATGCCGAGGTCCCTCTTGTTGAGTTCCCTGCGGATGAACTCCTGCACATATACCTGAAGGTCCCACAGGAAGTACCCCGCGATGTTCAGGCCTTCCGGTCCTTTCGGGGCATCAGGAGCCATGAGGGCTTTGAGATTCGAAGCCTTGCAGCTCACATCCTCGATGAATGTATAGAAATCCCCGTCGGAGAGCAGTTCGTCAATGACACCCAGCGTATCGGGGAATTGCTTCGCCGTCTTGAGCTGGGAGATCGCTTGTTCCGAAAGCCCCAGCTCCTCGTTGATTGCCTTGTTCTCACTGCTGACTCCGGTGAGCAGGTAGTCGACCGAAACACCGAAGAAGGCTGCAATCCTGACAAGGATGTCGGGTGAGGGCTGGGTGTCGCCGTTGCGGTACAGACTGATGCTCTGCTGCCTGGTCCCCACAGCCTCTCCCAGTTCCTTCAGTGTCGTTCTCTTTCCCGTCTGCGGATGTTTCTCCAGCAATTCCCTGAGGATCGCGGGGAACGTACTCCTGGCATCAATCGCCGCTTGTATCGTCATGTCTATACTCCCTTGATTTACGAATTACTTGTGCATTGTCTTTCTTGTTTCGTTTTCATTGACCTTTCTTTTCTCTTGTACTAAGTTAAACATATCAAGTATAGCGAAACTTTGCAAGCGAAAGATGAAGCGAAACGAACAATCTCCCGAGGAGGCAGGCATGACGGCAAAGGAACTCAAGGACGCAGCCCTCACAGAAAAACGCGCCTACTACCGCAAGTGGCGGAGGGACAATCCCGACAAGGTGAAGGCGCACAACGAGAACTACTGGAGAAAGCGGGCCTTGCTGAGGGCAGAGGCCGAGAACCAGGAACAGCGGTAGGAGAGTGCAGGCATGGATGGAAACAGCAAGCCGCCCAGGATGATGAGCATACGCGAGATAGCGGCCACAGGGCTGCTGCCCGAGCATGCGCTCAGGCTGATGCTCAAGGCCGGCAAGCTGCCTGCCATACACATCGGCAAGAAGGCCCTGATCAACTACGACCGGCTGTGCGAGGCCCTGCATGGGCTCACCGCCGATGTCTCAACCAAGGAAGAACAGCCTTGGTGACGGCCCCTGCCAGGAGGATGACGATGGGAATGACGATGCAGGAGCTGAAGGGGAGGAATCTCTGGATCTGCTGGAACTACGTGGTGCGCGAAGGGAAGAGAACCAAGGTCCCCTGCACCGTCACAGGTGGTGCCTGCGGAACCGACGAAAAGTTTACATCCTGCTGGGTGACCTACGCCGAGGCCAAGGCTGCAGCCGCAGAGCATGGTTTCAGCGGAATCGGCATCATCATACCCAAGGATATGTTCTTCCTGGATGTCGACCATAAGGCGGTCGAGGACCCCTTCGTACAGATGCTGCTGAAGCGGTTCGACTCCTATGCCGAGCTCTCGGTAAGCAAGGAAGGAGTGCACATCCTGGGAACCTTCGATATCTCCAGGATTCCCACCCAAAGGGATGAGAATGGAAGGGTCCGTCTCGACCGCCGTTACTACGTGAAAAATCCCCACAACAAACTGGAACTCTACCTGGGCGGACTCACCAACCGGTTCGCGGTGGTAACCGAGGATATGGTGCAGGACATGCCTCTGGCAGATTGCACCGAGGCCGTCCTTGCCACGCTGGAGAGTGATATGCGACGCAAGACCGGCGCCGCCAAGGGAGCATCCCCAAAGGGTCACAACCCCAAACAAGCCGGCGACGCCAAGACCGAGGAGGTCATCCAGGCATTGCGCAGGCAGGCCAATGGGAAGAAGTTCGCCATGCTCTTCGACCGCGGGGACATCAGCCAATACGGGGAGGACGACTCCGCTGCCGATTGCGCCCTGTGCTCGCTCGTAGCGTTCAGGACCGGTGATGATCCGCTTCTCATCGATGCAATCTTTCGCCAGAGCGCCCTGATGCGCGACAAGTGGGAGCGCGAGGATTACCGCAGCCTGACCATCTCGGCAGCACTCGAAGCATGCAACGGGGTGTTCCACAAATCGGTCATGCCCGCTCCCCCTTTCATCACCTTTGACCCCCGCGGGATTCCCAGCGTCTCGGTGCCGCTTCTGGCGCGGTACTGCCGAGAGCACCTGCAGTATCTGATCGTGCGCGACAACGCCACCGGTGGTACGTTCAAGTACATCTACGAGGACGGCTGTTTCAGCCAATACTCGAACGACATGATGCTGGGGGTGATCAAGGGCTTCATTGCAGCATACGACGAGGAGCTGGTCAGGATGGGGCCGGTCAACGAGGTTCTGCAGCACCTGGTCACCGACCTGGGTACGCTGACCGTTGCCGACCTGAACCGCCATGAGCACCTGGTCAACTTCGCCAACGGCATACTGGACCTCTCGGCTGAGCCAGGGGAACCGCTGTACCCGCACGACCCCGACTACCTCTCCACCATACGCATCCCCTGCGAATGGCATGGAAGGGCCACCCCGACCCCGATATTCGACCGCTACATGGACACACTCACCGGCAGCGACGAAGGACGAAAACTTCTGCTGCTCGAGTTCCTTGGCTCGGTGATATCCAACGTCAAGGGCTGGCGCATGAAGAAGGCCCTGTTCCTGTACGGCGACGGGAATACCGGTAAATCGGTGCTCAAGAGCCTGGCAGAGCGCATCGTGGGCAGGGGCAACTTCATCGGAATCGATCTTACCGACATCGAGGCCAGATTCGGTACCAGCGCCCTCTATGGAAAGCGCCTGGCAGGCAGCTCGGACATGAGTTTCGTGACCGTCAGCGAGCTGAAGACGTTCAAGAAATGCACAGGCGGGGACAGCCTGTTTGCCGAGTTCAAGGGCATGAACGCATTCGAGTTCGTCTACGACGGGCTGTTGTGGTTCTGCATGAACCGTCTGCCCAAGTTCGGCGGTGACGACGGCACCTGGGTGTACGACCGCATCATCTGCGTTCCCTGCGAAAACGTCATCCCGCTGCACAAGCAGGACAAGCTGCTGCTGGACAAGCTGTATGAGGAGCGCGAGGGGATCGTGTACAAGGCGGTCATGGCCTTCAGGGGTGTGATCGCAAACGGATACCGCTTCACCGAGCCGCCCGAGGTGATCGAGGCGAGAAAGGCCTACCGACATACCAACAACACCGTCCTCTCATTCTTCGAGGAGTGCATGACCACGCGACCTGGAGGAAGGATCAATGACATGTGCACCACAGGCCGTGTCTACAAGGTCTACAAGGCCTGGTGCAAGGACAACAACAACGGGTATGCCAAGACCGCACGCGAGTTCCGCGAGACGCTGGGGGCGCGCCTCGGCACCACCTTTGCCGAGATGACGGTCCGTTACGGCAAGGGGGGCAACTTCTACAAGGACCTCACCCTCACCGATACCGCAAAGGGTGAATACGCCATGGAGTACGGGCATGATGATTTTGAGTTCCTCTCCTAGTGAATCTAGTGAATGTCCAGTGAAAGTGAAAATGGGAACATTCACTAGAATAATTGATTCCCACACAAGGGCTTATCATCAGTTGGTGAATGTAGTGAAGGTTCTCCCAACTCTATGGCGGAAAAAGGTCATGTATGTAGGTGTAGGCACCTGGGTACAGGTACAGGAGGGAGTAAAGGCAAATATGAAGTTGATTCTGCCTTCACTTCCTTCACCAAAGGCATCCAGCTCCATGCGGGGCAAGGAATAAGGTTGGTGAATGTTGGTGAAAGTACTATCACCGCAACATTCACTAAATTCACCGAGAAGCCCCGTGTGGGCAAGAAAACACCAAAGGAGGGCCGCGATGGCCTGCTATCCATTACTGAGAAACCGCAAGGACCCAATGATCCTGCAACCGAAACAATCGGGCAACACCGAGAGCCACGTACGGGAGAACAACGAGCTGTACCTCACACCAGAGGGACAGGACCGCTATAGGCTTCATGCAGACCATGCGCATACCATGCGCGACTACCTGGCCTACGAGGTCCACTGTCCTCGGTGCTCGGCCCTGATGACTGCTTCCGACGGTCCTCTCAACCACCTGGACCTGGGCCAATACGTCTGCAAGAGCTGCAGGAACATCAAGGGAGGCAAATGATGTACACACCCGATGATCGGCCGTCCTATACCAGGACAGGCGAATACTCCAAGAATTTCTGGAACCTGATGAGAGCAAAGCAGGATGGCCTCGGTTCGATCGAGAACCACCGGAGCACCGAGACCGGCACCTTCTCCCTGCCCAAGTCCGCCGAGACCGCCCTCGGTATGCAGCTTGCCAAGAAGAGCCTCTTCAGGCGCCTCGGGACTGTGGTCAATGCGAAAGGCAGCGGCTACCGCATCTATGCCAAGGACAACAACGATGTGGCCCAATGGGTGCCGGAGGGAGAACAGCTGCCGATCCAGGACGGGCGGAAGGACTTCACCCGCATGCCTGTCGACCGCCACAAGCTGGGTGCGATCGTCAAGATGGACGAGGACTTCGTCAACGATGCACTGTTCGACCTGGAGGGGCATCTGGTCAAGCGCTTTGCCAAGAGCTTCGCAAAAGCCGAGGACGGCGCGTTCATCGCGGGAACCGGCATAGGAATGCCTACCGGCCTGCTGCACGCGACGGCGGGCGCACAACAGGCTCTGTCGGCCCCGTCGCTGACCTATGCCAACGTCGTCTCCCTCTACCTCTCGCTCAAGGCGGAATACCGCGAGGAGGGGGTGTGGCTTATGAACGATAAAACAGCATTGGCTCTCAGGACCCTCACCGATGAGGACGGTAACCATATCTGGCGAGCGAGCGATGATTCCATCCTCGGCAAGCCGGTGGTGTACAGCGAGTACATGCCCGACATCGAGGAGGGTGGCATGCCGATTCTCTTCGGGGATTTCAGCTACTATTGGATCGTCGACCGCAAGCCTGTGGGAATCTCGGTCCTGAGCGAGCGATTCATCCTGGAGCACCAGGTGGGCTATCTTGGATTCGAGTTCCTGGACGGCAAGCTGATCCGCCAGGAGGCTGTCAAGGGACTCAGGATCGCCGCCGAGTAATCAAACAAGAATCAAACGCGCCATGTCGTAGGCGCATGTCTTCTCCTGTGCCGAAAGCCTCTGGCGAGTAGGCACTTTTTCATATCGTGGCGTAACGTTGAGCCTTATGTGGCATCATGGAGCGATGTGGGAGGGGGTCAATACCCCGTTTGATTTCCGGTTTTTGTGCGTGATTGCCCCTGCCCGTTGTATAGCGTGTAGCGCCGAGAGATTCAGACCCCCCTCGGGGGGCCTCGTGCAGGATCGTTTCATATCGTGTCATTGCTTGGGATGCCTGAATGCCGAATTGCCGCCAAGGTTCCTCAGTAGAATGGCTCTCGCTCTCTTATGCTCATCCCCGATGAACCCGAGCCTGAGCAGGTAGCAGCGCATCGCGTACTTGTCGTTGTCTCCATCGGTCGAGGATGCCAGCACACGCTTTTGCCTGCGTGCCATTTCGCAAAGCTTGCCGATGAAGGCGGCATAGGCCTCGGCCTCGTCGGCCTCCCCGCTGAGGTTGAACCAAGGGAAGCTGACCCAATCGCTGGTGATGACCACCTCAAGTGATTCCGTCTGGAAGGCCCGCTTGAACAGACCCTCCTTGGCTTTCACCATCTGGGTGAGGATGTTCAGCTGATCATCGGAGAAATCAGCTCGGGGCAGGTTGATCGTGAGCTTATCGGCTTCCTCGATGCCGTCGCTCACATACCCGCGGCTCTTAAGGTGCTCCAGCAACTTCTTAATTGTTGCATCGTCCATGCTTTCGGGAATGCTGAGCTTCCCGCTACGGTCCAGGATACACCCACCAATCTCGTAGTTGCAGGTGGGGTACATCATGTACCTGGGGAGGGTGTTCAGGGCTTCTGCGATATCGTCGGCCAGTTTCTTTCGTTGCTTGGTGCTGATCTGGTAGGGGATGACCATCCTCATAAGCGCACCTCCATCTTGATTGCATCGATCATCTTGGGCTCGCCTGTGCTCCAGTCAGCATAACGCGCCTTCACCTGTGTCAATCCAGCCATGTGCCAGCCGTGTATGGCGAAGGCAGCCAATGTAGCAATCAAGCCAGAGTAGTTGCTGCTGATGGTGAACTCTGTGACCCCATTCTCTCGGAAGATGGTAGCAATCTCCTCGATATCCTCGAACCAGATACCTTCGTCGAAGTCGATGCATTTATTACCTGTCGCCTTGGCTGTCTGGTAGGCCATGAACATCGTGCGGTTGATACCTGCTTCCTTGGAGCTTTTCTTCTCTTTGATTGCCTGCTCGAAACGTTCAATCACCGGCACTCCTCTTTCGAGCATTTCGCAGAATTCCTCGTATCCCATCTGCCCGTTTGCCATCATGGCCTTGCTGGCCTGTACCAGTTCCTCTTTCGTCCAATCCTTACCCATGCTGTGCTCTCCTTGATTTTTGGTATGTGTATGTACGCTCTTGTAGGCATGGATAGCAAGTCAATTATGGGAATCCGTAAAGAAAATTATTCCATATTTTTAAAGAAATGTTTTTAAGCTCTTACTAAAATGAGAATTGTGTGTTGCAATATAAGATAATATTGAGCCATAAAATTGTAGAAGAGTTACGTATCATGAAGAGGGGGGTCTATGAGTAATTTCCTAATTAACCATTTTGCGCGCTCAGTTGTTAAAGCTACAAGGTCACAACCAAAGCCTAAGTCAAAGATACCACAGTCAAATTATGAACAAGATCAATGGCTTATTGCACAAAAGGCAATTGGGTTGGGTGTTCTCCTTCTATCAATAATCGCCGGAGTAATTGGTATTTTACTTGTAGTAATATTTAGGTAATGCAATGTTGAATAGAGTATAGGTGTTGAATTTTCACATTTAGCTACATTGGATATGGATATTGTGATACTCTGTAATCTGCGGAGGAAGAGGTACATTAACATGACCCCAGAAGAAAGAGCCCGTCTTGTGATTGATGAGAAATTGATTCAGTCTGGCTGGGTGGTTCAATCAAAGAAGGAATTGAATTTAAAAGCTTCAATTGGCGTTGCTGTTCGAGAATTCCCTACCAGTTCAGGTCCTGTCGATTATGCACTTTTTGTTTCAGGGGTTCCGATAGGAATCATTGAAGCTAAACGGGAAGAAAAGGGAGAATCCCTGACTGCCGTTGAAATGCAATCAGGTCGCTATGCCAAGAGTACATTCAAATGGGTTAAGAACGATTACATCATTCGTTTTGCATATGAAACCACTGACAAGCTTATTCACTTTACTGATTACCAAGATATCAAGTATCGATCTCGGGTCGTATTTTCGTTTCATCGACCAGAGTCATTGCTGGCTTTATTGGCTCAACCTGATACCCTTCGCAATAACATGAAACGGTTTCCCCTATTGGATGAGACTGGTTTGCGACTGTGCCAAATTAATGCAATCAAGAATTTGGAGACTTCTTTCTCCGAGAACCGCCCCAAGGCGCTCGTGCAGATGGCGACAGGAGCCGGTAAGACCTTTACCGCAATTACCGCAGCATATCGGCTGTTGAAACATGGGAACATGAAGCGGATTCTGTTTCTGGTCGATACACGTAATCTGGGGCAACAGGCGGAGCGGGAGTTTTTTGCCTATACTCCCAACGATGATCCTAGGTCCTTCACGCAGCTATACGGCGTGCGGCGGCTCAACAGTTCCTATATACCACAAGACATCCAGATTTGTATCTGCACCATCCAGCGGATGTACTCCATACTCAAGGGGGAGGATATGGAGGAATTCCAGGAGGATGCACCTTCGAATGAATCCGAGACTGATAATGCCACCGTCCCGAGAGAGGTGGTTTACAACGAGAAGTACCCGCCAGAGTTCTTTGATTGCATCATTGTCGATGAGTGCCACCGGTCCATATAC
>NZ_JAEKNT010000208.1 GCF_016406725.1 Sphaerochaeta sp. S2
AAGATGTCTGTCTGGGAGAATCCGTTCATCGTGAATTACCTCTCTGTCCTATGATACCAAAACAGTACCACAGCACTCCCAGAGTTTTCCACTATCACTTTGCCTCTTTAGGATTCTACCCACTCAAAACAGCGAAAGGCCCGCTTTTGGTATGGATTTCTATACAAAGTGTCCAATTATGATAGAGAGCCCCCTAAGGAGCTCTCTATCAATCAGTAATAATCAGCCTTGTTTCCTGATCGGCATCCAGACCTCGAACGCTTGGTCAGAAGGGTCTTCTGAGAGGTACAACTCAACATCAACCCCTTTTGCCAGTTCGTATCCACTGGTTGGCAGCCAATCGGTCATGATACGTCGTTCTACATCTTGGATAACTTGAGGCATTTTCCCCCTACCGGGGAATATCGCCCAAAGTGCAGCATCCACTTCCTGGGTTTCCAGCCCTTCAAGGGTAGCACCTTCATCCAGTTCAATTCCTATGGTATAGAGCCAATAGTCTTTCTCATCGGTGTTGGTGCAGAGACCGAAGAGTCCATGCCCTGGTTTCAAGAGTGAACACAGCTTGGGAATGGTTCCATCCATGGTCTTCTCACCCCAGAACTGCGGTATTGTTTTCATGTTCTCTTCCATGTCTTTGACAAGCTTGAGAGAAACCCCCGTTACGCGAAATGCGTCCTTCCGTTCAATTCGATACTCCATTTCCTGGTCTCCTTTGATGGTCAGGCTGAAGCTGATCCTTGGAAAAGCTCTCAAGGAAGCACCTTCCTTCTTCGCTTCAGAGGGGTTCACTCCATGGAGTGTCTGAAACGCCCGGGTGAAGGAGGTAGGGGAGTCATATCCATAGCGTAGCGAAACATCCAAGACTTTTTCCCCTTGCTGTAGTGCTAGGGCTGCCTTGGTCAGCTTCCTTCTACGGATGTACTCTCCCAGGGGAACTCCTGCTATATAGGTGAACATCCTCTGGAAGTGGTAGGTTGAACAGTTTGCCAACCGGGCCGCTTTTTCATAAGAAATTTCACCATCTAGGTGTTCTTCCACATAGTTAAGTGCTTCATTCAATCGCTCAATCCATTGCATTCTCTGACCTCGAGTCTCAGTATGGAGTAGGGAAACAAATGTATCCTCTCCATTGATGCACAATCCTGCGAGGTTTGCAAGATTTTCTTAGGGCAGAGAAATCTGCCCGGTTGGGATCATAAAGAAACACCCAAGGTTCAATTCCTTGGGTGTTTTGAGAATACTCTTGGAGCTTAGTGTTTCTTCTTGCGGTAGGGCGTATCTTCCAAGGGAAGGGACAATCGGAAGTTTCCATCATAGCGGTAATATGCATTCTGGCATGCAGGAGCAGTAGGGATGGTGGTAAGTTCTCCAACGCCCTTAACCCCGTAGGCAACAGGATGCTTTCCGGGACCTTCAACCAGCTTTACCTCCAAGGGCGGTACATCGGTGCTGCGGAGCAGTCCCAAGGTACCATAGCGGACCTTCAGGTACCCTTCCTCAATCGGGAAATCCTCGGTCAATCCATAACCGAGACCCATGGTCACCCCACCTTCTATCTGTCCGGTTAGTGCTTGATGGTTGACTATCTGGCCAACATCACAGGCAGCAACAACCTTTTCCAGTTTTCCCTCTTCATCCAAGATGACAACCTGGGCCGAATAGCTGTATGCAACATGGCTTACAGGATTCTTCTTTTTACTGGTGATCGGGTCGGTGATGGATGTGTACTCTCCATAGTACTCCTTGCCTTCCAGCTCCTTGAGGGATGATACCTGTAGATCGTCCTTCAGCTTTAAGGCGGCTCTTCTCACCGCCTCACCTGTAAACACCGACTGGCGACTTGCTGTGCTGGTTCCTGAATCAGGGGTTCTGGAGGTATCGGGAGCTTCCACTACAATCTCATGAGCCTTCAGGGAACACGTTTGACCCAGCATCTGGGTACAGACTGTGGCTACTCCCTGTCCCATGCATGCTGCACTGGTCCTGATATGTACCTTACCCTCCTCAACGGAAAGAATACAACGACCGGTATCGGGAAAACCGACACCCAAGCCAGTGTTTTTGAATGCAAGGGCAATGCCTGCTCTGGGGGAGGAGTAGTAGGCATCCTTTACCGCCTCCAGGCACTCAATGACTCCGGTATCTTCGCTTGCAATCTGTCCATTCGGCATGATATCCCCTGGCTTAAGTGCATTGATTCTCCGAATCTCGTAATAATCCATGCCCAATTCATCAGCCAACAGGTTTATGTTTGACTCCACCGCAAAACAACTCTGGGTAACACCAAAACCCCTGAAGGCACCGGAGGGGACCATATTCGTATAAATTGCCTTGCCGATAACCTCGAAGTTCTGGAAGTTGTATGGACCGGAGGCATGGGTACATGCTCTCTGGAGCACAGGTCCCCCAAGGGAAGCATATGCTCCTGTATTGGCCATAATAATTGCCTTTACACCGGTAAGGTGCCCTTTATCATCACAACTGGTCGTGATCTCAATATCCATTGGATGACGCTTTGGATGGACCTGTAGGCTCTCCTGGCGGGTCAGTTTCACTTTGACAGGTGCTTTGAGTATCCAGGCAGCAAGCGCTGCATGGTGCTGGACACTCATATCTTCCTTCCCTCCGAACCCACCACCGACGAGCATGCTGTGACAATGTACTTTCTCCGCTGGCAGCTGAAGCATCGTACAGATCTCATGCTGCTCATCATAGATGGATTGGCCGGAGGTATGAACAAGAACACCATCTTCACCTTCAGGCAGTCCTACAGCACACTCTGGCTCCATGAATGCATGTTCAGTGTAAGGGGTCTTGTAGGTTCTGGTAATGACGTGTGTACTCTCTTTGAAGGCCTTCTCTACATCCCCTCGTTGTATATGTTCCAGTGAGAGTAGGTTTCCATCCTCATGCACCTTTGGGGATTCTTCCTCGAGTGCCTTATAGATATCGAGAACAGGGGGCAGCACTTCATAAGATACTTCAACCAGGTTTGCAATTTCTTCCAACGTTTCAGGGCTCTTTCCAACGACAAGGCAGATGGCATCCCCTGTGTACCGGGTAATCTCGCCAATAGGAATGAATACAGGCCAGTCTTGTTTGATGTGCCCGATAATGTTGTGAGGCACTTCATCACTGGTGATGATGCGGACAAAATCAGGATGTGACTTTGCTTTTATATCGTCAATGGAAAGAACCTTTGCACGAGGAAATGCAGAACGGACAGCCTTTGCATGCAGCATGCCGGGTATTCTGATGTCATCGGCATATAAACCTTTCCCCAGTGCCTTGGGCTCAGCATCCACACGGCGGTAACGTTTGTCGAGCTTTGGCTCTTCCTCCGTTGTAGGGACTGAACGGTTTTCGCGGAAGAACTCCGCGCACATCAGGATTGCTTCCTCTATCTTCTTATATCCAGTGCAGCGGCAAATATTCCCCCTGATCGCTTTTGTCACTTCTTCACGGGTAGGGGAAAGATTCGTATCGAGCAGGCTTTTCGCGCTGATGATCATACCGGGGGTGCAGTACCCACACTGAACTGCCCCAGCTTCAGCAAAACAGTAGGCATAGACCTCTGATTCCCGTGCAGAGAGACCCTCAATGGTGGTAACCGTCCTCCCTTCAAGCCTTGAGAGAGGAATCGTACAGGCCTTCATTTTCTTTCCGTCCACCAAGACAGTACAGGTACCACAAATACCCTCACTGCAGCTGTCCTTGGTGCCGGTCAAATTCAAGTCTTCACGGAGGAATCTAAGGAGTTTCTTGTCTTCTCCGTTGTATGTAATCTGATTTCCATTTACGCTGAATGCATACATAGCTGTGCTCTCCATCGTACGTTGGTACGTATGTTTTTTTTGGGAACAGGTGCTAGCCGCTTAGCGTCAGTACCCAGAATTGGATACGTCGGTCTGTGATGCTATACATCTTCATGATTGCAATGAACCCGTAAAAAAGTCAACATTCTGTTGCGGTAGTTACATGTCTGTTGCAGAGGGTGTTGTAGTTTACCGCAAATTATTAAATATAATCTAAGCAAGGTAGAAATGAGCAACGCCCATCTCTACCATTGATGCAGATATCCTAAATACGCTTCTCTCTGTTGAACGGTTTTCCAAGGGATGTTGGGCCTAAAAGCTGGCTCTCCCTGCTGAATGCGAGGACGATGATGACCATCACATAGGGCAACATGACCGCAAACTCGTAGGGGAAGTTGATGCCTTGCCCCTGGATGGCCAGCTGCAAGGCTTGTGCCAGGCTGAACAGCAGTGCTCCACCCATGATCTTCACCGGATGCCAGTGTCCGAAGTAAACCAAGGCAACTGCGATGAACCCTCGTCCTGCGATGATCTCATCGCTGAACATTTTCACCTGGGCTAGAGAGAGGTATGCACCCGCCAAGCCAGCCAATGCACCTCCCACAGCAAGTGCCTGATAGCGAACCCTGTTGACCTGGATACCGATTGAGTCAGCGGCACGCGGATTTGTGCCAACTGCACGTACCCTGAGTCCCCATGGTGTCTTGAACAGGATGTACCATGCAAGAGGAACGAAGAGGAAAGCGAGATAAACCAAGACATTGTGGCTAAAGAAAATTGGACCGATAAATGGGATCTTGGAGAGTCCTGGAATGGGAAGATTCCCAATGCCAGGAACTGACTGGGTACCACCGATGAAGTGGCGGAACAGTGTGCCTGCGGTTCCAACCCCAAACATCTGCAGTCCAATACCGGCAATACCTTGCGGTGCACGGAATGTGACCACAACAAAGGCGAAGAAGATTCCAAACAACGCGCCCACAACCATTGCAAGAGCCAACCCCAGGACATTGTACATGCCAGAGGTCGGGCCACCCTGCCCAATGCTGTAGGGTACAAGCATTCCAAGGAATGCTCCCATTGCCATAATACCTTCACAGCCAAGGTTGAAGACACCTGCTCTCTGATTGAACATCTCTCCAAGGCTGGCGATGAGAAGGGCGACGGAGAAGGGGATGCCCAGACTCAGGATGTTTACGATAAAGTTCATGCTTCCACCTCCACATGTTTCTTGCCTATTCCTTGGTATTTACGCCAGATCCGTTCCATCAGGTAGGGGTCGGCGAGGATCATCTTGGTAGCAACGATGACCAGGATGATGACACCCTGCAGTACATTGACCATATTGGCCGGTACCCCAACCATACGTTGGGTCATGTCAGCTCCAACGATCAAAAGTCCAAAGAAGAATGATGCCGGTATGATGCCTGCCGGATGCAATCCTCCAAATAGGGCAACAACGATTCCACTGAATCCGTACCCTCCGGTAATACCTTCAATTGCTCGGCGGTGTACGCCTGCTATCTCAATGGCTCCTGCCATACCGGCAAACGCGCCACTGATGACCATGGCAATGACCAGATACCAGGTAACGCTGATACCGCCGTACTTGGCTGCCCGGGCACTTGCCCCAGCTGCTCGCATCTTATATCCATAGTTGGTTTTCCACAGGAGGAAAAAGATAAGCAATGCAAGCAACAAGGCAAAGAAGATACCGGTATGTAGTCGGGTTCCCTTGAGGAATCGGTCAAGCCAGATTCCCTTTGACAGTCTCATGGACTGGGGAGTTCCGCTACCCATTGTGAGCTCTGCTGGATCGAGGAAAGGTCCGCGGAGCATGAAGGTGTAGAACTGGGCGGCAATGTAGTTGAGCATTACCGTTGAAAGCAACTCGCTGACCTGTAGCTTAGCCTTCAGGATACCTGGGATGAAGCCCCAGACTCCTCCTGCCATTGCTCCAGCCAGAACTGCCATCGGGAGAAGGATGGGTTTTGGAAGTTCAGGGAATGCAAGTGCCACGGCAGTGGTACCGAGAATTCCCATAGCCATCTGTCCCTCTCCACCGATGTTGATGATGCCGCTTCTGTAGGCAACTGAAATGCCGAGGGCTATGATCGTGAGCGGTATTGCCCTGATCAGAACCTCGGTGAACTGGAGGGTTGTCTTCAATGGTTCAAAGAGAATAACCATGTAGGTCTTGAAGACATCAGCCCCGATGGTCAATAGAATTACCGAACCGATCAACATTGCAGCCAGAATGGCCAGAATGATGATGGTAACCTTGTAGAGTATCCTAAACTGTTTGGTCATCTTTCACTCCTGCCATCAAAATACCGAGACTCCTTCGATTGGCGTCCGTTCTATCAAGCACCTTCTGGATCTGTCCCTTGAAGATTACCGCCACACGGTCTGAAAGGTCGAGAATCTCATCCAGTTCCTCACTGATGAGGAGGATGCCTATTCCTTCACGCCTGATCTCCAAGAGTTGCTTATGGATGAACTCTGCTGCCCCGAGGTCCAAGCCTCTGATGGGGTAGACGGCGATCAGGAATTTTGGTCTCCTCGAGATCTCTCGGGCAAGGATTACTTTCTGGATGTTTCCTCCAGAGAGTGATCCAGCTGCAACGGAGATATTGGGGCTGCGGATATCAAACTTAACACGCAGGTCCTCGGCATTCTTGTCTATGGCCTTATTCTTAAGGAATGCATGTTTGCTGAATTCATCATGCTCTGAATCCTTGAGGATAAGGTTCTCCTTCATCGAGAAGGAAGGAACAATGCCTTCTGTATTACGTTCCTCAGGGATATAGCCCATGCCAGCTTCTATGATGTGGTGAGGGCTCTTGTTTGCAATATTCTCGCCGTAGAATTGGATTTCTCCGCTCTCTACCTTCCTTAGGCCATTGATGGCCTCGGCTAGTTCCCTCTGCCCATTTCCTGATACACCGGCAAGACCGACGATCTCACCGGAGCAGATGGTCAGGTTCAGGTCCTGCAGTGCCAGGAACCCACGGTCGCTCTTCACATTGAGGTTCTTGATATCCAGAACAGGTACTCCCTCACATGCGGGCTCCTCGTTCAGGGGGAGGTCAACCTCATGTCCGGTCATCAAGGCAGCAATGTCAGAAGGGGAGTGTTCATGGGTATTTCCCTCGAAGACAACCGCACCATGACGAAGGATGGTGATCTTGTCCGAGAGGTCTTTTACTTCCTGCAGCTTGTGGCTGATGAAGATGATGGAGAGTTCGCTGCTCATATTCTTGAGCAGTGCGATTAATTCATCAGTCTCCTGTGGGGTGAGGGCACTGGTTGGTTCATCCAGTATCAGGAACCGTGCACCCAGACAGAGTGTCTTTACCAACTCCACCCGCTGTTGCTCTCCAACGGAGAGTTGCCAAATATACGCATCGGGGTCTACTACGAGCCCGTATTTTTTCGCTACTTCATTGATCCGCTCACGCACCATCTCAAGGTCCAACTTGTGTGGTGACCATGCTGCCTTGTATCCAAGGGCAATATTCTCCAGGACGGTCATGTTTGCAACCAGCATATACTGCTGGTGTACCATGCCAAGTCCTGCTGCAAAGGCATCATTCGGGGAGCGGAAATGCACTTCCTCACCGTTGATGAGTATGCGCCCTTCATCCGGCTGGTAGAGACCCATGAGGATATTCATCAAGGTCGTCTTGCCCGCTCCGTTCTCTCCAACCAGCGCAAGGATCTGGCCCTCGGATATCTCCAAGGTGATGTCATCACTTGCCAAGACTCCAGGGAAGCGCTTGGTGATGTGTTCCACGCGTAGGTTGGTTATTTTCTTCTGTGTGAGTTCCATGGGGGAAGCCTCCGTGGGAAATAATCAAAAAAAAGCAGTCATGCAGTGTAATCCCTGCATGACTGGGAAACAATGTGCTTACAATTTGGAGTAATCAACACTGGTGTAGTTGATGGTCCCACTTGCAGCCTTGAAGGAGTCGATGGCCGCATTGACCTTCTCTTCAATCTCTCCTGCATACATGTTTTCGAGTTCAGGGTTGAACTCAAATACAAATCCACCGTTCTTGAAGTTCAAAGGAATAACCTCTCCGCCCAAGACGCCGGCATCAAGCTTGGCAACGAGGCCTTCGATGACGGATGCATAGTTGTAGGATGAAGCTGCAATAACCTTGTAGCCTTCGGTGATGTGAATCTGAGCGATATCCTGACCAACCCACCAAATCTCTTCATTGGGGTAGTCAGCTACGGCACGAAGAGCACCGAGAGCCTGCTGGCTGCTTCCGGTCAATACATCGGCACCGCTTCTGATCTGGGACTGTGCAACCTCTCCAGCTTTTACGAAATCACTGAAGGATCCACTGTGTGCAACCATGATCTTGGCTTCTGGATTGACAGCCTGGACACCGAGGACGAAACCACGGTTGTAGCGGGCTGCATCCCCTGCATCAACAGGACCAACAAGGCCGATGACATTGGCTTTGGTGGTCATTCCAGCGATGATACCGGAAAGGTAACCGGTCTCTTCACTTTCTGGCATGTAGGTGAATACATTGTCCGGACCAACTTCGGCGCTGGTTCCAAAGGCGAAGGAAACATCAGGATACTCTTCAGCCATTTCCATGATGAGGTTCTTGTACTGTGCTCCATGGGCGATGATGATATCAAAACCCTGGGCAACATACTGGCGTGCAGCAGAACCGGCATCAACTGGCTTCATCTTCTCTGTGTAGCTGTACTCAATACGACCAGGCAGGCTTTTCTGGGCAGCGATGATGCCATCGTGCATTGCCTGACACCAGCCCTTGTCGTCAATGGTATTCTCGATGATCAAGGCAATCTTGACCACATTGGAATCAGCCTCTTCAGCTGGGGCTTCACTGCTGCCTGCAGCAAAAAGCGAGCCACTGACGAGCGCAAGACAAAACAGAATTGTCAGAAATTTTTTCATGTTCCTTCTCCTCTTGGAATATCGACCCATTTTACTGGGTCTAAGCTTTTTTCAGTATAGAGGTGGATTGTATGCTCTGTCAAAAGAAATATGTGAATAGTTGCGAAATTATCGATTCATAAATTGAGCTATCAGTGATATTTACAGTGAATATCGAGGGAAAATGAAGATTTATATGTTGCAATTTTAGTGAAACATAAAAGTATTACTATCTTTATGCACCATTCATATGAGTCAGAAAACTAGACAATGCTTGCAGGATGTATAGATTTTGCACTCATTGTTGCAACTTTTGTTGCGTTGATTACTGCTTGTTGCAGTTTTTCTCCCTTTAGCAACTGCACCGTCAGGGCTGCACTCAAGGAATCTCCGCACCCGATGGTATTCACTACCTCTGTTTCTATGGTTGGAGAACTAAAAAAATGAGAATTCTGTACCCAGAGTTCAGATGATCCTCGAGAGAGTACGAATGTACTCCCATACTGCCCATACAACCTTCCAAGCATTTCCCTCACAGTCCCCTTGAGATCATCGGTATCCTGGTGTTCTGCCAGCTTGATCCCAAGGAAGGTCTGGACTGCTTCGCTGAGGTTGATCTTCACCACATCGGGGTGGTAGGGGAGACAGCGCTCCAGGTCTTCACCCTTTAGGTCGAGCAAGACAAACTTCCCCAGTGTTTTCGCTTCCTTGACAAAGTCTGCATAGAGACTGTCTGAATACCCAGGAGCACGGGTTCCAAGAATGATTACACCGTCACAATCCTTGATGTTTTGGGAGAAGAGGTTTCTTATAGGTCGCTCACAGGCTGGATCAACAGGAAAAGGTTCCTGGACCAGCTCGGTTGCACCCTCGCTTGTGATGACGGTTACACAGGTTCTGATGGCACTTCCACTATCCGCCCAGAGCGGGGAAACCCCATCTTTCCTGCAAAGGTCAATCATCTCCTCTGTGCGGTTCCCACCCAAGTGGGTAAGCAAGAGACTTTTATGCCCAAGTTGGCTGACTATCCTGGCTGCATTCATACCCTTCCCTGATGCATCCAGATAGTGTTCCTGGGCACGATTCACCTCCCCGATTGAGAAAGAGGGGAAGCGCATCGTAATCTGGAAAGTTGGGTTCAGGCAGACAGAAAGAATCTTCATGACAATTTGAGCAGAATCGAACCATGCTGGGGAACCAGTTGTCGGTAGGCAACACCGGTCTTGTCAAACATCAACTTGGATGCTTTCGTGTTGTCTGCTTCACTGTACTTGTCAGAGAGGAACACCACTTCCTTGATCCCTGACTGGATGATTGCCTTCGCGCACTCATTGCAAGGGAACAGGCCAACGTACAGCGTGCACCCCTTCAGGTTGCTGCTGATTGCGTTGAGGATGGCGTTCAGCTCAGCATGGCAGACATAGGGATACTTTGTCTCGAGCCACTCTCCTTCTCTTTCCCAGGGGATGTCATCATCATCCACCCCGATCGGGAAACCATTGTATCCAACACCAACGATCTTATGGTCGGTGTTCACGATACATGCTCCCACCTGGGTGCTCGGGTCTTTGCTTCTGAGTGACGAAAGGACTGCCACTCCCATGAAATATTCGTCCCAACTGAGATAGTCTTTACGTTTGGGCATGATTTGTACTCTCCTTTTTTCGCAAGAATTCAAGAATGGTATCGGTTAATGATTGCTGGATAGATCGATAGAGGAGAAGGGCATGTCTACTGTGGTTGTAGTTGTCCATCTCCGTTTCAAGGATATGGAAGTCAACACTATTGTGTTCCTTCTCAATGATCTTGAGATTCTTGAACGGAACAGTCTGGTCGTTGACATCATGAATGGAAAAGAGGGGACAGGTTATCTTTCCAAGATTCTTTCTGACATCCTTCATGGCATGGACCAAGCTCATCCCGGGACGGATAAAAAGCCCTCCATAGCCATACCAGTACTCACTGCCGTCTTCTCCCTTAGGATTGCCAGTAACCACATGTGCCCCGATCGAGGGAGTGAAGAGAGCTAAAGTTCGGGATATGTATTGTTTCCAATCTGTGATGATGCCGTCCTTCAGGCTGTTGTAGACCACAGGGGCCGCTATGGTTACCAGTTTATCGGGAGCAATTGTACTCTGGCAGTAGGTTTCTCCGAGCTTCAGGGTCATTATACCCCCCATGCTGATACCCAGCACATAAAGTGTCTCATACTGCCCTCTCAGGGTTTCATAGTATTTACAGAGGTAGGAGAACCACTGGGTGAAGGTGGTGTGGGCAAACTGGTTAGGGTCTGTTCCAAAGCCAGGCATCAGAGGCGCATGTACATCCAGTCCCGCTTCGAAAAACCGCTCAGCACTGTAGTGGTAGACCGAGGGGGTGGAGGGGAAGCCGTGAACAAGCAAGATGGCCTGTTTACTTCCTTCTTTCGTCATGATGATACTCTTTGCTTCCTCACAGCATACCTTGGAATCATCGACAGTGAGGGGCTCGACATTCCTGTCACGATACCCGATCAAGGTCGTATTCCAGAGTATGAATGCAATGATGAGGACGAGGATGATATACCACATGGCCTTAACTATATCCCAGAGACCCAATGAAGGAAAGGGCAAAAAACAAGAGCCTATCGGTTAGGATAGGCTCTTGGGATAGGTAACAAATTTTCTGCTAGGCCATCATGAACGGAATGACTGCAAGCAAGACACCAGCTGCAACGGCAGAGCCGATAACACCAGCTACGTTCGGGCCCATGGCATGCATGAGCAGGAAGTTCTGGGGATCAGACTCCTGACCGACCTTGCTGGAAACACGGGCAGCCATTGGAACTGCCGATACACCAGCGCTTCCGATAAGTGGATTGACTGGATGTTTCGGATCAAGCTTGTTCATCAGTTTTGCGATCAGCAAGCCGGATGCAGTACCGATAGCGAATGCAATCATGCCAAGAGCAAGGATTCCCAGGGTGTTCAGGTTGAGGAAGTGGGAAGCTTCCATCTTCGAACCAACAGAGAGACCGAGGAAGATCGTTACGATATTCATCAATGCATTCTGCATGGTATCCGAAAGACGGTTGGTCACACCGCACTCCTTGGCCAGGTTACCGAACATCAGTGAACCGATGAGCGGGGTAGCAGAGGGGAGCAAGATTGCGCAAGCGGTCAGAACGGTCAAGGGGAAGAGTATTCTCTCCAGCTTTGAGACCGGTCGAAGCTGTTTCATCTTGATCATCCGCTCTTCCTTGGTGGTCAGGGCTCGCATGATCGGGGGCTGGATGATGGGAACCAATGCCATATAGCTGTAGGCAGCTACGGCGATGGGGCCCAGCAAATCCGGTTTAAGACGGCTGGTCACGTAGATAGCCGTCGGACCATCAGCACCTCCGATGATTCCGATGGAACCAGCAGCGAAGAGGTCAAAGTTGATCCCAGGGATGAAGCTCAGGGCAAGGGCGCCGAGCAGGGCAACGAAGATGCCTGCCTGGGCTGCTGCGCCGAGCAACAGGGTCTTGGGGTTTGCAATAAGCGGGCCGAAGTCCGTCATTGCACCAACACCCATGAAGATCAAGATCGGGAAGAGACCGGTATCAATACCCATATCGAACAACAGCTTGATAAACCCAGGAGCTCCTGAGGTAGGATCAATGCTTGCTGCATATCCCATAGGGATATTCGAGAGGATACAACCGAACCCAATAGTTACCAACAGTAAAGGTTCAAAGTTCTTTACTATGGCAAGATAGAGGAGGACAAAGCCAACGATGATCATGACAAGATTGCCAACACCGAAGCCTTCTGCCAACCCCAAGAATCCGAACAGTCCAGTGGACTGCCAGAGTTGATTAAACGCGGAACCAATCATCTCAGAGTCTCCTTTAGCTGATCACCAGCAATTCGTCATCGCTCTGCATCTGCTGGCCTTGGCTTACGGCGATCTTGGTTACTACGCCATCACAAGGAGCATAGATCTCATTTTCCATCTTCATGGCTTCCATGATCATAAGCACCTGGTTCTTCTTGACCTGCTGGCCTTCCTTCACGTCTATTCGGAGGATCAGACCTGGCATTGGTGCATTGACCGAGACAGCTTCATGAGAGGGAGCAGCGGCAGCACTGCTGGCTGCAGCAGGAGCACTAGCGGCAGCATCCTTGGTTGCCTCGATGGCACTCTCGTCAATACCGAAAGCAACATTGAGAGGATAGTCATTGCCATTAACCTTGGCGGAGTTCTTGGTGAGCTTAACGCCATAGGC
>NZ_JAEKNT010000209.1 GCF_016406725.1 Sphaerochaeta sp. S2
TCATAGTGAAGAAGAAATTGACCAAGCACTCAAGTTGTTGGGGAAAAGGGATGTCTCTGATGAGTTGAATTGTGGGGGGTGTGGTTACAACAGCTGCAGGGAGATGGCCATTGCCTATCTTGATGGGATGGCTGATATGGAGATGTGTGTAACCAAGATGAGGCAGGAAGCCCAAAGCAAGATGGTTGTACTGCTCAGGACCATCCCGGTGGGAGTGGTGATTGTGGATGACCAACTCCAGATTGTCGACTGCAACAGCAACTTCCTCAAGCTGTTTGGAGATATTGATTTCCCTTTGGAGCCATCCCAGTTGAATCTGGTCTTCGGATTGCCTGTTAAGCGTTTTGTCCCGTTTTACGAGAAATTCAATAACCAGTTCACTTCTCCCTCGGTGCAGCAGTACCGACTCCATTACAAGGATACGTTTCTCAAGGTGACGTTCTTCTCAGTTGAGAAACAGCATCTGGTGGGAGCTCTATTCGAAGACATCACCACCCCTACCGTACGTCGTGAGACCGTGGTGAAGAAAGCTGAGGATGTTATCCAGAGAAGTTTGGAGACCGTCCAACAGATTGCATCCTTGCTTGGGGAGAATGCAGCAGAGACTGAGATCATGCTTAATAGCCTTATCGATGCCTTCAAGGTTCCCCCGAGCGGGGAACGGGACGGTTATATGCAGGAAGGGTCATGAACGACGTATTCATTGATGTGGATTATGCACAAATCTACAAGCACGGCCAGAAAATTGGGGGGGATGTGTTCCTTCTTTCCAGGCAGGATGCATCTGCCCAGATTGTCTGCACGCTCAGTGATGGTCTTGGCAGTGGGGTAAAGGCAAATGTATTGGCAAGCCTTACTGCACGTATGGCCCATAAGCTCAGCTTCAGTCCCATGGATCTGACGCGTTCGGCAAAAATCATCATGAATACACTTCCTGTGTGTAAGGAGAGGAAGATCAGCTATGCTACGTTTACCATTGCAGATCTGAGAAGAAGCAATACTGATGAAGTACTGGTGAACCTTGTTGAGTATGACAATCCTTCAGCACTGATGTTCCAGGGGGGTACTCCTGTTCAGTGGGAGCGGGAGAAGATTGATCTCAGAAGGGATGGGGCGTTCAAGCAGGAGGTGCTGGGACACTCTCACCTAAAGCTATCGGTTGGAAGCCGTCTCTTGATCTTCAGCGATGGAGTTACCCAAGCGGGGATGGGAAAGTCCCTTCCCTTGGGGTGGCGTCTTGAGGGGGTCCGGTCATTTGCCCAGCAGGTGATTGAAAGGGACCCGGATATTTCCAGCCACGACCTTGCAAGGGAAGTTGTATCGCATGCCCACAGATTGGATCGTTTGAGTGCAAAAGACGATATAACCTGCATGGTCGTATATGTGAGAAAACCCAGGAGAACACTGGTAGTGACAGGACCTCCTTTCAAGCAGGAACAGGATCCCTTACTGGTTGAGAAAATCCAGAGATTCGAGGGAAAGCGGATCGTCAGTGGGGGTACTACCGCACAGATTGTCAGCAGGATCATGAATCGGCAGCTGAAGGTGGATATGAGCTGTTGGTCACCACAAGTGCCTCCTTGTTCCATGATGGAAGGGCTGGATCTGGTGACTGAAGGGATGTTGACCTTGAGTAAGGTAGCCACTGCACTGGAGCAGAAAAAACCAGCATATACGCTACCCAATGATGCAGTGAAGAAGTTCATACAGGTGATGCAAGAGAGTGATCAAGTACACTTCATTGTTGGGACGAAAATCAATGAAGCACATCAGGATCCCAGTATCCCTGTGGAGATCGGGATACGTAGGACCTTGATTGGAAGGCTGCAACGGGCATTGGAAGACAATTATTTGAAAGAGACCTCTTTAGAGTATATTTAGGAGATATGGTCATGGGAAAGAAAGAGAAGGTGAGTGTCAGGATTTGTGTGGGGACTGCATGTTTTGTACAAGGTGGGGCCGATCTATTGCTTTACCAGGACTTTTTGGATCCTGTTGTCTTGGCTGGGTGTGATATCCAGGGCATCTCCTGCATTGGGGGGTGCAAGGATGATTCGATGGAGGTAAGGCCACCCTATGTTGAGATTAATGGAAAGGTGTTTGGTGAAATGACGCAGGAGAAGCTATGCAAGGCATTGCTGGAGGCCGTCCATGCTTGAATTGAATAACCAATATACGACGATCAAGAGACAGGTGCACACTGAGGTGCTCAAGCAATTCTTCCAGGATATGTTGACCCAGAATGTGGATAAGATTCCCATTCAACTCATTCCAAAGCAACGTATCCCTACCAGGTGTTGTATCTACAAGGAGCGGGCAATGGTTCGCTACCGTATTATGGCATTCCTGGGTTTTGATATAGAGAAGGAAGATGATGAGATGAAAAGTCTCTCCTCCTATGTGAGGGAAATCATGGAGGAAGACAAGCCCCTGTCCCCCCTGTTGACGACAATCAGTACTGCCTGCTCTTCCTGTCCTCCCGACCGGTACATGATCAGTGATGCCTGTCGTGGATGTTTTGCCCGTCCCTGTCTTGCCAACTGTCCCAAGGACTGTATCACTTTCTCTGGTGGCAAGGCCCATATTGATGAGAGCAGGTGTATCCGGTGTGGAAAGTGCATGGAGGTATGCCCTTTCCATGCAGTTGTGCATATTCCTGTACCTTGTGAGCAGGCATGTCCGGTCGATGCAGTGAAGAAGAATGAATATGGCTATGTGGAAATTGATTGGGATAGATGTATCAGTTGTGGAAAGTGTGCAATG
>NZ_JAEKNT010000210.1 GCF_016406725.1 Sphaerochaeta sp. S2
CCTCAAAGCCCTCTTCTTCCAAATAGGTAGCAAAACGTTCAGCAACCAATTCGGGCTCATGACCATCCCAACCACCAACAAGTAACAATGCTTTTCTGGTATCCGACATATAACCTCCTGAATGTTCTCTTTACACAGTATGGTTTCTTATCTACCAGAAATAAATGTCATATATTGCTTTTCCCTATATTCTATTGACTTCCACGCATACATGAAAAACAGCTGCCTTGTGATCAAGAGATCAGAAAGCAGCTGCATATCCAATACTGATTGAGAAATCACTATCTACTCAGATATCCACCATCGACAGGAAGCATGATACCACAGACATAGTCTGATGCGTCACTGGCAAGATACACTGCCGCTCCTGCCATATCTTCCGGCTGTCCCCAGCGTTTGGCTGGAATACGCTGACTCAGCTCAGCAAACCGCGCTTCATCATTTACCAAGGCCGTATTTATTGGGGTTGCCATATATCCTGGGGCAATACAGTTCACATTGATACCCAAGGAGGAGAGCTCGTTGGCCATCGTCTTGGTCATCTGCATCACCGCCCCTTTTGCTGAACAGTACGCAACGGTATTGATTCCCGCAGCAACCGAGTTCACCGAAGCAATATTGATGATTTTGCCCTTTCCCAATTTCACCATCAGGTTTCCAGCCCACTGGGCCAAGTCAAAAACACTGGTCAGGTTGAGTTCGATCACCTTGTCCCAATCTTCCATGGGGAACTCAAGGGCAGGATGTCGGATCTGGATACCTGCATTGTTGACAATGATATCCAGTCTCCCTTCCAGCCTTTTCTCGACTGCTTGCTTCAATTCAGAACGTTTTTTGCGGTCAAGCAAGTCACACATTACAGCTTCTGCTTGCAGCCCTTGTTCCCTAAGCTCCTCAGCTTTCTCCACTACCTTTGGGTTGATATCCACCAATATGACAAAGGCTCCAGCCTCAGCAAGACCTTTTGCCATTCCCCATCCCAATCCTTGGGAGGAGCCAGTGACTAGCGCGTTCTTTCCAGTTAGATCAAACGGATTTCTCTTCATGGTTATACCTCATAGGAGAGCAACGGCTTCCATCCATCGTTGATGAATTGGTCGGTGGTCCGGTTGCAACTTCCGAAGGTTATGAATGCTTCTTCATCCATACCCTCCTCTTCATAGGCTTTCCTGAACTCACCAAGGGTCATCAATCGGTCGATGACATCCTGCTCTACAGGCTTGTCAATCTGGGTTTCATATGGACCTTCCTCACTAAGCAATTCATCCTGAATTCCTTTGGAGATGGACATAATCATTTTTGCCCCTGAGAGGGCGGTTACATGGTATGCACCACGGCAACCTGCAGGCATAAGAACGGTATCATAGCCCCGCTCTGCAAAAAGTTTGTATGCTTTTTTGATACAGGCTGTACCTGCTTGCCTGATATCTGATTCACTGACTAGGGACTCTTGATCCTGGGCAACATCACGCAGGTAATCATCCAGACGGCCGACCATCAGGACCGCAATGGTGAGAGGTTCCTTGATTCCTGCCCGTCTTGCACGTTCCTTTCCCCGTCTTGCAGCCTCGGCTACCTTGAGTACCTGGGGAACAGTGAAACTCACTGTTGCAGCAACATTGAAACCGAGGGCGACACACTCTTCATATGCCTTGATACCTGCCTTGGTTGCAGGGAGTTTGATAACCACATTCTTATACCAAGCTGCATACTGCTTTGCTTGGGCAAGCATGTAGGAATAGTCACCGGTTTTCAGGGGACTGGTCTGTGCGCAGACATATCCATGTCCGAATCTCCCGTTCTCATGCATGGAAGTAAACAATTCTGCATAGTGGCCAGTGACCGCCTTGATCAAGGCAAGTGCTTTTTCATCACCCTTCTTATTCTTGGCAAGAGACTGTACGCGTTCCTTCCACACCTCTGGATACGCCTGCAGTGTCTGGTTAACCAGGAAGGGATTGGTGGTCATCCCTACCGCTCCAAATGAAAATGCTCGCTCTTGTTCCTCAATATTGGCAGAGTCATGCCACCATATTGAGTCTGTCTCACTGGAAAGCCATTCTAGATAATTCATGCAACCCTTCTTAAAAACCCATCAATGAGTATCGATGGGATGATTCATAAAATTGGGTCAGAGTCCTTTAAAAAAAACTCTGACCCAACACAATTATTACTTACGAACCTCAATGCCCGCTTCCTTCTCATACCACTGGACAAGCCCGCCGTGGTCGTCAGAACCCTTGCCGTCTGAGGAGAGGGACCTCATCATCTCGATGATCGAGTCTGAGAGAGGTGTCGGGGTCTTCACCGTTGCTGCGGTGTCAAGCGCGTTCTGCAGGTCCTTGATGTGCAGGTCGATGCGGAACCCGGGCTTGAAGTTCCCGTCCAGCACCAAAGGCGCCTTCGCATCGAGGACCGTGCTGCCGGCAAGTCCACCACGGATCGCCTTGAACACCTTCTCGGGATCCACGTCGGCCTTGGTTGCAAGCACCAGTGCCTCGCTCATCCCCGCGATGTTCGCCGCCACCATGATCTGGTTCGCCAGCTTGGTCGTGTTCCCGCTGCCGATCTCGCCTACCAGGGTCACACTGCCGCCCATCACCTGCAGGATCGGCTCGACCTGTTTGAAGGTCTCCTCCGGTCCTCCGACCATGATCGCAAGCGTACCGTCGATCGCCTTGGGCTCCCCGCCGGAGACCGGGGCGTCAAGCATGACCACTCCCTTCTTCGCCAGCTCTGCTGCAACCTCCCGGCTCACGATCGGGCTGATGGAGCTCATGTCCACCACCACCAGGCCTTCCCTGGCTCCCTCGATCACTCCACCCTCTCCAAGTACCACTGTCTGCACATGGGGGGAGTTGGGCAACATCGTGACCACCACATCGCTCTGTGATGCCACTTCCTTTGCGCTTGCTGCCTCTGCAGCCCCGGCTGAGACCAGCTCGGCGACCGCTTCCTTGTTGATATCGTTCACGACCAGGCTGTAGCCGGCCTTGATCAGGTTCTTCGCCATGGGCTTGCCCATGATCCCGAGTCCTATGAATCCTATCTTCATCTCTTTGCTCCTTACTTGTCGGCCAGGACGCTCCTGACCTTCTTCGCGACATCCTCCGCCTCCAGGCCGTAGTGCCTGAGCAGGATCTCGTAGTTCTCCGCACTGGTGCCGTAGCGGTCGCCCACTCCCAGCATCTCGATGGGCAGACGGCTCTTGCTGAGCGCCTGGCACACCACGCTGCCAAGTCCGCCGATGACGTTGTGCTCCTCGGCGGTCACCACGCCCTTCACCCCCTCACAGAAGCCGAGCAGGGCCTTGGTGTCCAGCGGCTTGATCGTCGACACGTTCACCACTCTCGCAGAGATGCCTTCCTTTGCGAGGATCCTTGCAGCCTCCATGGACTGCTGCACCATCACGCCGGTTGCGAAGATCACCACATCCCCTCCGTCGACCATCTGGGTCATCTTGCCGATGTGGTACTCCTCGTCGGGGTCGGTCACCACCGGCAGGTCGTTTCGGTTTATGCGCAGGTACATCGGTCCCTTCTCCTCGACCATGGCCCTGACCATCTTCTCGGTCTCCACTGCGTCACAGGGGCTGAGCACGGTCATGTGCGGCAGCACCTGCATCAGCGCGATGTCGTCGATGCTCTGGTGCGTCTTGCCGTCGCCGTAGTCGGAGAGCCCGGCGCTCGAGCCGCAGATCTTCACGTTCAGGTTCGCGATCGTGATCGAGGAGCGGATCTGGTCGTAGGCACGCCCGGAGGCGAACACCGCGAACGAGTTCATGAACGGGATCTTCCCAGTCAGGGAGAGTCCTGCGGAGACCGACGCCATGTTCTGCTCGGCGATCCCCATCTGGAAGTAGCGCTCGGGGTACTCGGCTGCGAACAGCTTGCTCATCGTCGAGTTGCCCAGGTCGGCTTCCAGCATCACGATATCCTTGTTGTCCTTTCCCAGCTCGACCAATGTCTCGCCGTAGGTTGTCCTCAGGCTGTCTGTCGTCCTCATGCCTCTACCTCCTTCCTCATGCTGTCTATGCACTGCCATGCTATCTTGTATTCTTCCTCAGTCATCGCCGCGTTGTGGTACTTCGCCTTGCCCTCCGCGAACGGGAAGCACTTGCCCTTGATGGTGTGTGCCATGATCGCAGTCGGGCCTTCCTTGTATGCCTTTGCAGCATCGATTGCCCCCAGGACCTGCACCATGTCGTGCCCGTCGATCTCGATCACGTTCCACCCGAATGCCTTCCACTTCTCCACCAGGTTCCCGATCGGGAAGATCTCGGCGGTCGTGCTGGTTGCCTGCACCCCGTTCCAGTCCACGAATGCGGTCAGGTTGCTCGCCTTGAACACCGAGGCTGCCATCACGGCCTCCCACACCTGTCCCTCTGCAAGCTCGCCATCCCCCAGGATCGTGTAGACGCGGCTCTCGCTCTTATCCAGGGTAAGGCCCAGGGCAACACCCAGGGATACCGACAGGCCCTGTCCCAGGCTCCCGGTCACCGCCTCGATGCCCGGGGTCTTGTCCATGTCAGGGTGTCCCTGCAGGATACCCTCGAAGGTCTTCACCTTGCCCAGCTCGCCGCGCTCGAAGTACCCCAGCTCGGCAAGGCATGCGTACTGCACCAGCACCGCGTGCCCCTTGCTCATGATCAGCCGGTCACGGCTGGGATCCTTCGGGTCGTTCTTGTTCACCTTCATTGTGTGGAAGTACAGTGCTGCCATCACATCCGCTATCGAACTGCTGCCGCCTAGGTGACCCACCTTGCCGGGGGGGATCATCTCCAGGATGTTTGCTCTTACCTGGATCGCCTTCAGCTGCAGTTCCTTTACCAATTCTTGAGAATAGTTCATCTTCTCGCTCCTTACATGTACAGGAATCGTGTTCAGCAACAGGTCACGCCACCATCTACTGGCAGGGCAACTCCATTGATGAATGAGGCTTCTTCGCTTGCGAGGTACAAAACAGCGTTTGCGACATCATCAGATGTGGCAAGACGTCCCAATGGAACCTCATCAAACCGTTGTTGTTTCTTTACCGGGTCTTTGAACATCTGCTGCACAAGCGGGGTATCGACTGTGCTGGGGTGAATTGAGTTACACCTGATGTTCTCACTTCCGTATCTACTTGCAATGGATTTGGTCAATAGTGTGACTGCACCTTTGGTGGTGGTATACGCCTCAGGGGTGTAGCGGTGCCCGATCAAACCACAGACAGAGGAGGTGTTGATGATTGCCCCACCACCCTGTTTGCGCATGACAGGAATCACATACTTGGTACCGAGGAATACTGAACCAACATTGACGAGCATCATGGTATTGAACTCACTGATGACCATCTCCTCGATGGGCTTTCTGATGTTGATACCGGCGTTGTTCACCAGGACATCAATCCTGCCCTCTTTTGCCACTACTGTATCGATGGTCTGTTTCCAAGCTTCTTCGCTGGTTAAATCCATCTGGATGAAGCTGGCTGCGTACTTGTTCTTGGCAAGCTCTGCTTCCAACTCCTTCCCTTTTTTCTCATCAAGGTCGAGGATATAGAGCTTTGCCCCATGATTACAGAGCAATGCAACCATAACCGCTCCCAGGCCTCCGGCTCCGCCGGTGACCAGGATGACTTTATCTTTCACATTCACAATTAACTTCCTTTATTGTGGTTGGCTGCTGCTGGTTTTCTTTTGCAAGCGGCTGTTTTTAACACCACTGATGAAAATCCAGACAATAGCAAGCATCAATACGATACCGACAGGACGACCCAACAATGGGAGGATTGAACCCTGTCCCTGCATGAGGGCCTGGCGGAAACTGATGTCAGCCGTAGGTCCAAGAATGATTCCCAATACCAGAGGAGCCATCGGATAATTGAGCTTGCGCAGTATGTATCCAAGAATACCGAAGATGAACATGACATGGATGTCAAAGATATTCACGTTTCCGGCATATGCCCCGATGACCGTCAAGGGCACGATGATCGGCATCAAGATCTTCCGGTTTATCTTCAGGATCTTTACCATTGGCTTGGTGAGCAGCAGACCGAATACCAACATCGATGCGGTTGCGATCAAAAGCGTCACTGCAGTCAGGTAGAGGAAGTCCGGGGATTCAAGTGCGAGCATTGGACCCGGCTTGATACCATGGAGCCAGATGGCTGCAAGGAACATGGCCGCTGGGGGAGATCCAGGGACCGCAAGGGTAAGCAGGGGAATCATTGCACCACCGATACAGGCATTGTTTGCTGTCTCAGCTGATGCAAGTCCTTCATAACTTCCCTTTCCAAAAAGATGTCCATGTTTACTGCGTCGCTTACCAACGTCATAGCTGACCCAGGCTGCAATATCCTCACCAGCACCCGGTACTGCCCCGATGCCGCTTCCGATGAAACCAGAGCGTACAGCTGTTGAAAGAACTTGCTTAACCATGCCTCTGTCTGGAAGCACCTTTCCAAGCTGGCTTTCAATTGAGTACGGGACATCTTCCTGCAAGACAGTAAGAATCTCAGAGATACCGAATACACCGATCAAGGCAGGGATCAGGGAGATACCTCCCATCAAGTCATAACTACCATAGGTAAACCTTGGGAACGCATATACAGCGTCCAGACCGATCATGGCGGTAAAGAATCCAAGGAATCCTACAATCCAACCCTTGAGAGGGGTGCTCTGTGTTGAGAGG
>NZ_JAEKNT010000211.1 GCF_016406725.1 Sphaerochaeta sp. S2
CCCCCACTCTGTACAACAAGAATAGTTCTCTTATTCAGTTTCGTTGCATGCTCTATCGAACGAAGCGTTGCACGGTCCATCTCCCAAGGGCGATCGTATGCCTCTGACTCTTCAATGTGGTTGAAACCAACAACCAGGATGACCGCGTCAGAGGAAGCGACATTTCTCCGATATGAGGCACTGCGATACCAATGCCGTGGCAAGCTGGTCGCCTTGTCTTCCATCAAGGAAGCAAATGTCTTTGGTGGCGTTACCCACTGGATCATCGAAGAGCCTCCTCCTTGAGCCACGCGGAAGGCGTTTTCTCCACCTATACAGAGTTTCAGGGAAGGACCAAGTGGAAGTGCAGCATCCTTGTTTTTCAGGAGCACCACACCCTCTTGTGCCACTTGTAACGCAGTCTCTCGATGTTTGTCATTTCCTACCTTGAGAGCAGGATCGGCAAGCGGACAGTCGAACAATCCTGCCCTCTCATACGCAGTGAAGAGATGAAGCACCTTCCTGTCGATTGCCTCCTCTGTGACCACTCCCTTGGAAATGGCATCCACTACCTTTTCACGCTTCAGGTATTTTCCCCCAGGCATTTCCAGGTCGACACCGGAAGAGAGTACACCATCGGTACTGTATAGGGAATTCCAGTCGCTGATGACTAGCCCATCGAACTGCCACTCTCCTCTCAGGATTCCCTCCAAGAGATAGGCGTGCTCACTTGCATAGATTCCATTGACCTGGTTATAGCTGGTCATCACACCAAGGGATCCTGCATCCAATGCATATTTGAAGGCAGGAAGATAGAGTTCCCTGAGCGTCCTCTCATCAACCACAGAGTTGGATTTATGCCTGTCATACTCGCTGTTGTTGCAGGCAAAATGCTTGACCGTTGTAATGACTGGGTGGGTTTGCACTCCCTTGATATATGCCCCTGCCATCTTTCCAGCCAGCAGGGGGTCCTCTCCAAAATATTCAAAGTTTCTCCCAGCGACGGGAACCCTTGCCAGGTTCACCCCGGGGCCAAGCAAGACACCGATGCCCAAGGCACGACATTCTGATCCAATACATTCCCCTACTTGGGTAAGCAGAGATTCGTTCCAAGATGCTGCCATGGCAATGGATGCAGGAAAATCGGTTACTGGGGCATTCCATCCCCTAAGCCCTAGTGTTGCATCACTGGTCCATACCGGTTTCAAGCCAACACGCTCAATGCCCGGGATACAGAACTCATCCTGCCCACTGAGCAAGGTAATTTTTTCGTCAAGATTCAGGATGGCAAGCAATTGTTTGGCCTTCGAGGGCTCCTTACTTGGAGGAAGCTTGAGATTCATCGGTTCATAGTCCTGTTGGACATCCCGGCTTTTGAGCATCTGTTGCATACGTATCTGGACTACACGTTTTCCCAGTTTTGAAAACCATCGGCTATACACGGGTCACCTCCAAAGGCAAGTATACCATGCACACTTGCCTTTGGATGGAAAAACTCGGTACTGTAGGTGCATGAGCATACGCGTACTCTTTTTAGGTGAAATAGTAGGAAGACCAGGGATTCAATGTGTCAAGGAAGCTTTGCGACCGCTAAGATCAGAGAAGTCCATCGATTTGGTGATCGCCAACGCAGAGGGGGCAACCGGAGGTTTCGGTATTGGGCGAGCCCACAGCATGCAGTTGCTGAAGCTGGGTATTGATGTGATCACCGGTGGAGAGAAAATCTATTACAAGAAGGACATGGTGGAGTTCATTGCAAAGAATCCCAGCATACTCAGACCCGCAAACTATCCACAGCAAAACCCCGGGAGGGGTATCCGGTTTCTTACAGTGAATGAACAGAAGGTATGCGTGATAAATATCCTTGGGAATGCAGACTTTCCCCGCACCCACCTCTCCAATGCCTTCAGCCTTGCCCAGCTCCTGGTGGACAAGGCTCAGGAAGAGGGGGCCATTCCCTTGGTACAGTTCCATGCATCCCCAACAGCAGAGAAACTCTCAATGGGATTCATGCTGGATGGAAAGGCGGCTGCGGTCATCGGGACCCATACCAAGGTACTCAGCGCCGATGGGCGTATTCTAGGGGGTGGTACAGCCTATATCACCGACAATGGGAGATGTGGAAGCCAAACAAGCGTGGGAGGCTTCGATGCTGCCACGGAAATTGAAAAACAAATAGTACAGATACCGGTTCGCAGCCAAGAGTGCTGGGATGACCTAGCCCTGGTTGGGGTGATGGTGGATATCTCAGACGAGAAGAAGGCAACCTCCATCGAGGTTATCCGCGTTCCGGTAGAAAATGAAAGGATATAATTATGTATGAGGTCGTTACCGTAACAAGAAACATCTCTCCTGATAAGGTCGAGGTTGTCTGCACCAGTTCAGCATGCAGCGGATGCAAAGGGTCGGCATTCTGTAATACCAAGGGGAAAAAATTTGAAGTCTGGAATGAGAACAAGCTTCCCGTAGACGAAGGCCAGGAGGTTGAAATCTACCTCCAGCCATCAAGGACGATTGCCGGAACCTTGATCACACTCATTGCCCCCTTACTGCTTTTTCCCATTGGATATTTCCTGGCTGTTGCTGCAGGGCTGGGGATTGGGGCATCCTTCCTTATCGCTTTGGGGGGCATCGCCCTTGGATTCGTGGGAGTCTGGCTCTATTTCAAGAAACAAGCGAACCACTACCTTCCTGTCGTAGCTTCAGTCCTCTCAGAAGAGAGGGAAGAATGAGATTGCTCAAAAGCGCAACGACGGTTATACTCAATACATGAGAAAAAGGCTTCTTGGCATGGTTCTTGCATCGTTTCTGTTTCTCTCCTGCTCCCTTTCACCCGAGCAGGAGGTAATGGCACGCTCTTTTACCTTGCCAGATCTCACCTTGAGAAACGCCACCTATGTCTTGGACCGGGGCAATGAACCCCCAATCAGTGTTATAGCCGATGAGATCGACCTCTATGATCAGACACATAAGGCCATTATTCGGGGTTTACACTTCTCTCAGACTGATGAGGAAGGAAATCTGATCATCAGCGGACATGCCGATTATGCAGAAGTAGACACCGAATATTACGATGCAGAACTTTCCGGATCTATTTCCCTGGAAAAATATCCAGAACATCTGCTCATTGAAGCAGAAGCCTTGAGCTGGATCGGGGACGATGAAACACTCCTCAGCAAGGGAGATACTCCCGTCACCCTACTCTATGAGGATAACAAGAAGGTACAGGGAACGGGAATGACTGCCACATTGGCAAGCTTCAGCGTTACCTTTAAAACAGTGTTGGAGGGAGTGATATCCCAATGAAACGAGCACTAATCATTCTTGCAATACTGGTATCTTCTCTCGTCTCCCTTCTTGCTGAGCCAATATCCTTCTCCGGGGGCTCGACCAGCATGCATATGCAACAGGGATTCGAGACCATCACCCTCTCAGAAGGGGCTACCATTACCAGCGGTTCGCTTCGTCTTGAAGCCGATACCATCGTCCTTACAGGAGAGTCATTCCGTTATGCAACCTGTAGTGGATCTGTTTCGCTCTATGACGAAGAGCGGGGAATCTCCTTGCAGAGCAAGAATCTCTACTATGACCGCGAAGAGGAATTGATCATCATTGATGGATACCTCGAACTGGACGACCAGATTAACGAGGTGATCGCATCTGCATTCCACCTGGAGTTCACCCTTGATGATGGAGTAGTCCTATTACAGGTCCAAGTCCAACTCTTCAAACACACAGACAGTGGCGCAATGGCTTGTAAGGCTGATTCCTTACGATTCAATAGAGAATCACAAATGCTCAACCT
>NZ_JAEKNT010000212.1 GCF_016406725.1 Sphaerochaeta sp. S2
TAATTCCTCTGCTTCTTCGCATTGTCGAGATGATTTACAACCGCCATCTGAGTGGTTTTTCCAGCCAAAAGAAGCAGGTCCAGAGCATGTACATGCAAGCGGCCATTCTGCTGTGGCTTCTTTGTGGTATATTGGTGCCTGCAAGTCTCATCCTGTCATCCCCGATAGAATTTGCTTTTACTGGTTCCGTCGAGAATCCCTTATCGTACGTAGCCAACTCTGCTGCTGTATTTTTCGGACTGTGGGTAGTCTGGCCTCTCTTTATTTTCTTGATAGCACCAAAAAAAATGCGGGGCATCCTTGCTTTCCTCTTCAATTTTATGGCACTGACTGCCCTATGTAATCTCTATGTATTTAGAGGAAACTATGAGACAGTGAATAAGTTGCTTCTCTTTGATAATCCTTCCTTGCTTGATGCTGGACTTGGGATGACTGTCTTGCCACTTCTGTGTAGTGCTCTTATTGCCCTGGCTATACTTTATGTCCTAAAGCATAACCGTGCAAAACTCATAACAGGACTGTTGACAATATTGGTTCTAACCTCTGTGGTCAGTGGAGGCTATTCCATCTGGCAAATTTCCCAAGAGTATAAGGACCATGCAAGGAACTTGCAGGAAAATGCGCAAGACACCTCTTCTGGGGGTGACCTCAGTCCGGTGGTCAATTTAAGTAAAGATGGGGAGAATGTCTTCGTCCTATTCCTTGATCGGGCAATTAGCTCCTTTTTCCCCATTGCGCTTGAACAGTTTCCAGAGCTCCGTGAACAGTACGAGGGTTTTGTGTATTATCCAAATAGCATAGCCTATGGTCCCAGCACTTTGACCGGTGCGCCTCCTATCATGGGAGGGTATGAGTATACACCGGATGCAATAAACAAGCGCGATTCTGAGAAATTGGTGACGAAGCATAATGAAGCAACACTTGTCCTGCCTAGGATTTTCTTGGAGGCAGACTATGCAGTAACTGTTGTCGATCCTCCTTTTGCAAACTATAAATGGGCCAGTGATTTTTCTGCTTTCAAACCTTACCCTGAGATTGATGTCATGCAGTTGGAGGGAGCGTATTCAATAAAATATAAACTGGATCACAAGGATGTTCTCGATTGGGATCCTATGTATGAGAGTAATACAATCTACCATCGATTCCCCATATTTTCCATTTTGAAGACTACATTGCCTCTTATCCGAAAAACGTTGTATGACTCAGGAAAGTATTTTCTCATGCAGGAGAATCCACAAAATAATGATAGTTTCATCAATGCCTACGCACTTCTTCACTATCTGCCACAGATAACTACGGCTACCAGTGAAAAGAGCACCTACACCTTCTATTTGAATGATACAGCACATGCCCCCCTCTTCTTACAAGCTCCTGAATACGTTCCTGTGGACAACCCTACAGATACATCAAGCCCACTATCCAAGAAAGATGGGTATCCTGAAATGACCCAGAAGCATTACCATGCATTCATTGCAGCAATCCGTTCTATTGGAACTTGGCTTGATTCTTTGAAAGCCTTGGGGGTGTATGATAACACCCGATTGGTTATTGTTGCTGATCATGGAAAAGACATTGTTACCCCGGCATTCAAGGATTTTTCAGGGCATAGTGTTGTTCTTGGTTCGTACAATCCTCTCTTGCTCATCAAAGATTTCAATGCAAAGGGAAACCTGCGTGAGGATTCACAGTTTATGACTACTGCTGATGTTCCCACAATTGTTGTACAAGACCTTCCTGTTTCAACGGTCAACCCATTTACCGGTATTGACTTGTTCTCGGTAATCGATAAATCGTCAGCAAATGTGTATTATGTGCACTGGAATCCAAAGAAAAATCTGGGAACTCAGTTTGAATTCGAGATGGATAGGAGCTTCACGGTACATGATTCTGTATTTGAAGAATCCAATTGGAATCCAATGAATGATAGGGAGTAGTATTCAATGATCCTGTTATACATAGACCCCGGTACGGGAAGCATGTTGTTTTCCATTGTGATAGGTTTGGTGACCATGCTCTATTTTTTGGGGAAGGCTGCGATTATCAAACTCAAGTTTGTATTCTCCGGAGGGAAGGCTACCGGCAGCAAACTTCGCTATCCTCTGGTGATATATTCGGAAGGAAAACGGTACTGGACTGTGTTCAAGCCAATATTGGATGCATTGGAGAGCAGGGGAGTGTCTACTGTGTTCTATACCTCAAGTGAAGACGATTTTGTCTTCCAGGAAGGGTACCAACACATAACGAGTGAGTATATCGGAGAGGGGAACAAGGCATTCACCCGACTGAATTTTTTGGAGGCAGACGTTTGTCTTATGACTACCCCCGGCCTTGATGTCTATCAGCTCAAGCGCTCTCGTGGGGTAAAGCACTATGCACACATTATGCACTCTGTTGACGATGCAACCAGCTACCGTCTGTTTGGCTTGGACTACTATGACTCTGTGTTGCTCTCTGGAGCGTACCAGATGGACCATCTTAGAACCTTGGAGAACCAACGTGACATACAAAAGAAAGAGTTGGTTGTGGTTGGCTGTCCCTATCTGGATGTGCTGCAACAGAAGGTTCTCTCCCTTGGCAAGGAAGAGAAAACATCCTTTACCGTTCTCATAGCCCCATCCTGGGGTAAGAGTGGAATCCTAAGCCGTTATGGCTCTGCCCTGCTCGATCCGCTGGTAGAGACGGGGTTCACCATTATTGTCAGGCCACATCCGCAATCGAGACAATCTGAGAAAGAGGTACTCGCTTCTCTGGAGAACAGGTATGCAGGGAGAGAGAATCTTGAATGGGACTATGAAAACGAAAACCTTCGTTCCCTCTCGCGTTCGGATATCATGATATCGGACTTCTCAGGGGTGATTTTTGACTATACCTTCCTCTTCGATAGACCCTTCTTGTTTGTGAATGCTGATTTTGATGCCCGTCCCTATGATTCCTACGATATTGAGGAAGAGCCATGGAAGTTCAGGATTCTTCCTGAAATCGGTGTAGAACTGCAAGAGAGAGACTTCCAGAGAATTGGGGATGTATTGTTGGAAACATCGAAAAGCACGTTGCTCCAAGAGAATCGGAAGCGGGCCAAAGAGACTGCATGGCAGTACCAGGGCGCCAGTGGTGAGCGAGTAGCCGAATTTTTACTTACAAAGCTGGATTGTTAGACACCATCATGGTTTTGCGGTAGAGTAAAAAGGACGCAGTACAGGAGATACAGATTACATGGCTACAGTCTATTTGGGAATTACCGGAGATATCATCCACCCAGGAATCATTAACATCATCAACGAAGGATCCTCCTACGGAGATCTCATCATAGGATTGCTTACCGACTCAGCATTGGCTCCCCATAAGCGACTGCCGTATCTCTCCTATGAGCAGAGGAAAGTTGTGGTTGAGAATATCAAGGGAGTTGCCAGAGTGGTCCCCCAGGAAGATTGGAGCTATGTTCCGAACCTCATCAAGTACAAGCCCGATTACATCATCCACGGCGATGACTGGGTTGCCGGCCCGCTCAGCAAGATCCGCGACGAAGTCTTTGATGTCATGGAAGATCTGGGGGGTAAGGTAATTGAGGTGCCGTATACCAAGGGCATCAACTCAACTGCACTGGCTGAGCAACAAAAGGCCATCGGTACCACACCTGAGGTGCGGCTCAAGACACTGCGTCGTCTCATTGCCGCAAAACCGATTGTACGGATTCTGGAGGTGCATGATGGACTTTCCGGCTTGATCGCTGAGACAGTCTGCGTCTGCAAGGAAGGGGAATACCACTCATTTGACGGTATGTGGTCCTCCAGTCTTACTGATTCGACCTCCAAGGGAAAACCCGATATCGAAGCAGTAGACCTAACCACCCGCTTGCAGGGGGTAACTGATATTCTTGAGTGCACCACAAAACCCATCATCTATGACGGAGATACCGGGGGGCTCGCAGAGCACTTCGTCTATACGGTACGTACCTTGGAGAGGAATGGCATATCGGCCATTATTATAGAGGACAAGATGGGCCTGAAGAAAAATTCACTCTTCGGTACTGATGTGAAGCAGCAACTCGCGCCCATCGAGGATTTCAGCAACAAGATCAGTATGGGCAAGCAGGCACAGGTGACCAAGGATTTCATGATCATCGCGCGCCTTGAATCCCTGATTGCCGGAGGTACGGTTGATGAAGCCCTGGAAAGGGGTTTGGCTTATGTGAAAGCTGGAGCCGACGGCATCATGATACACAGCAAGGATAAGAGCGGGGAGGATATCAAGGAGTTCTGTATCCGGTTCCGCAAGGAGTACCACCATGTCCCCCTGGTGTTGGTTCCAACCACCTACAACCAGTATACGGAGGAGGAGTTCCAAAAGTGGGGGGCCAATCTCATCATCTATGCAAACCACATGCTTCGTGCGGCATACCCGGCGATGGTGAATGCAGCAAAGACCATCCTTGAACATGGCAGGTCCCTTGAGGCAGATCCTTTGTGTATGCCGATCAAGCAGATCCTTGAACTCATTCCAGGAACCAAGTAGAAGGCAGTAGGTATGATCACACCATCACGATTTATTGAAGTAGTACAAGGACAGGGAACCGATTTTTTCACCGGTGTCCCTGACTCACTTTTAAAAAGTCTCTGTGCCTATATCAGCGACTCAGTTGACAGTGACCACCATATCATTGCAGCAAACGAGGGAAATGCCGTGGGCTTGGCAGTTGGAAACCATCTTGCCACCGGATCCATCCCCTTGGTCTACATGCAAAACTCCGGGGAGGGGAATGCAGTCAATCCACTGCTCTCCTTGGCCGATGGGGATGTCTATCAGATACCGCTCTTGCTCTGTATCGGGTGGAGGGGGGAACCGGGATTCCATGATGAACCTCAGCATGTGAAGCAGGGCAAGGTAACCATCCCACTGCTTGAGACCATGGGTATTCCCTACCAGATTCTCTCTGACGATCCTGATCAGATGCTCAAGCAAGTGGAAACGGCATACACCTCTATGAGGGAGAACAGCAGTCCCTTTGCGCTGGTCATCAGGAAAGGGTTGTTCGCTGACTATAACCTGAAAAACAAAGCGGAAGTAGCGGGCAGCATGACCCGTGAGGAAGCTCTCCAGCACATTGTAGCCCACATGCAGGACGATGCCATCATCGTTTCAACCACCGGCATGGCTTCTCGTGAGCTCTATGAGATTCGTGAGCAAAGAGGGGAAGGCCATGAGAAGGATTTTCTAACCGTAGGTTCCATGGGACATGCTTCCCAAATTGCCCTTGGTATAGCCTTGGCCAAGAAAGACCGGCAGGTTGTCTGTATCGACGGTGATGGGGCAGCGTTGATGCACCTTGGTGGCATGGCCATCATCGGGACAACGAAACCAGGGAATTACATCCACATCATCGTGAACAATGGGTCCCATGATTCGGTGGGAGGACAACCCACGGTGGGGAGAGAGGTTGACCTATGTGGGGTGGCAAGCAGCCTCGGCTACCTCAAAAGTGCAAAGGTACGTAGTGCACAAGAACTGACAGAAATCCTTTCTGGTGAAATATCCGGACCGTGTTGCATTGAGGTCATGGTGAAGAAGGGAAACAGAAAGGATCTTGGTCGTCCAAAGACGACTCCGGTTGAGAATAAACAGGCATATATGCAGTATATTGCAGAGGAAAAGAGATGATTCGAGAAGCAGTAATTGTTGGTGCAGGGCTTGGTTCCAGGCTTGGTGACATTACCAAGGACAGACCGAAGGGGTTTCTGGAACTGGATGGCAAGTACATCGTGGAGATGTCGGTAAGGAAGTTGATCGAACACGGAATTGAAAGAATTGTCATCGGCACTGGGTATTGCAGTGAGTGGTATGAGGAACTTGCTGAAAAATACCCTGCAATTGTACCAGTGCACAATGAGAACTATGCTGAAACAGGGAGCATGGGAACCCTGGAAGTATGTGCTCCCCATGTACAGGGTGACATCCTTCTGTTGGAATCCGATCTGGTCTATGACTCCATTGCCCTGTTTGCTCTCTTGAATGACCCGCACCGAAACGTTGTATTGGGATCAGGGACAACCCAATCCGGTGACGAGGTGTACATCTCCGTTGATGATAGACAGGAGGTGCTGCAGATATCCAAGCAGCTGGAAACTGTTGGTTCTTCCTATGCTGAGCTGGTGGGAATCTCAAAGCTGTCACACGAGACCTTGATTACCATGTGCTCCTTTGCAAGGAGCCATCATCAGGATATGCCGAAGATGGAGTATGAAACAGCACTGGTTGGGGCTCAGCAAGCTGGTCAGCATCTCTTTGTACGCAAGATTGAGTATCTTGCATGGAGAGAGATTGATGATGCTTCCCACCTCAGCATTGCAAAAGAGAAAATTCTTCCTATGATCAAGGAGAGCGAGAGTCTGAGAGGTGTACAGCGGGAAGTGCTGCTGAACCCTGGACCTGCAACCACCACTGATTCTGTGAAATACGCACAAGTATGCACGGATATTTGTCCCAGGGAAGAAGAGTTTGGACAGATGATGCGATGGATCTGTGATGAGCTGACTGACTTTGTTGGATCCAGGGATGCCTATGAAACGGTTCTCTTTGCAGGGTCCGGTACCTTGGCTGATGAGGTGATGGTCTCATCCTGTGTGCCTCAGGACGGAAGGCTTCTGGTCATCAACAACGGCTCTTACGGTCAAAGGCTGGCAAAGATTGCATCAGTGTATAAGCTGGACTTTGAGGTCTTTGAGAGTTCCACGTATGAAGCTTTGGATATGAAAGCACTACATAAGAGGCTCATAGAAGGGAAGTTTACCCATCTTGCTGCTGTCTATCATGAGACAACCACAGGGTTGATGAACCCAATCCCTGAGATTGGAAAAATGTGTCACGAGCTTGGTATCGTGACCATTATAGACACAGTCAGTGCCTTTTCTGCCATCTCCATCGATATGGAGCGTGATTGTATCGACTTTATGGCCTCCACTTCCAACAAGTGTATCCAGGGGATGGCAGGTGCTTGTTTTGTGTTCTGTAATCGCAGGGAGTTGGAAAAACTCAAAAATGAGCCGATGCGGAACTACTACATGAATCTTTATGACCAGTACCAGTACTTCTCCCGTACCTTGCAGACACGATTCACCCCTCCAGTGCAGGTTTTGAATGCGCTTCGTCAGGCAATTATCGAAACAAAACAGGAGACGATAGAAAAGCGATATGAGCGATACACTCAGTGCTGGAAGGTATTGGTAGCTGCCGTGGAAGAGCTTGGACTTAAAATGCTTGTTGAAAAGAACAACCAATCACATCTCATCACTGCCATTCTGGAACCAACGGATACTTCCTACTCCTTTGATGAGTTCCACGATAGGGCAAGGGATTTGGGATTCACTATCTATCCAGGCAAGTTGGGCAATATCAATACATTCAGGATTGCAAATATCGGAGATATCCAACCCCATGAAATGGAACGATTTGTTGTGTTCATGAAGGAGTATTTCAAGCCTCTTTTGAAAGGTTAGCAAGATACTGTTTCTGTGGCAACCTACACGAAAGTGATATGGTGTAGTAACAACGTTAGTGAAAATTCTCTTGTGATTTTATGCAGTAGGATGCCTTTGGCTAAATAACAGGTGAACCCTCACCCTCTACTACTCTGCCTTGGAATCAACTTGGACTGTAACACATGCTTGGTCTTTGCATAGGACCCTGTGCTGATGACCTGCTTGAGAATACTTACCCCAAGGATGCCCATCTCCTGTAAAGGAAGCTCAAAGGTGGTTATGGGGACATTCCAGAAGGATGAGAAATCCCTGTTGTCAAACCCAACCACCCGTACCTGGGAAGGGACTTCATAACCCATCTTCTGCAGGCCAGCAATACAGCCAGCAGCAATATAGTCATTGGCACAGAAAATACCATCAGTCTCAGGATTGTCTCTCATGAGTTCAGCCGCTGCCTCAAACCCATGGTCATAGTCATAACCCCCATAGTAGCGCAGGGTAGGCATTTGCATCTGGAGCTCAGTAACCCGGCTGGAGAATCCCTGCAAGCGGTCTTGTACGGAGAGTCGGTCTTCTGGGCCACAGATCATCGCAGGATGGCGCATACCACAACCATAGAGATGTTCTGCTGCTTGATAACCCCCGGTGGTATTATCCGGGATAACACTGATCATCCCCGGGGTATCCATATTCACCGAGACAATGGGAATGTCAGAGTTCTGGGTATCCAAGTTGAACTCCTTCCAGATCGGAAGATGGTGACAGAACAATATTCCTTCCACCTTATGACTCTTCAAAAAGTGATACGCCTTCTTTAAGTCATTTCCGAACTCAATACCAGAGACAAAGAAGAGAGAGTGTTGCCCACCAGAGAGCCCCTGCTCGATACCTCTTACAATTTGATTCACGAACGTCTCAGTAATATCGGCTGCAAGGCACCCGATAATCCCTGAAGAACGACTCTTCATACGGGAAGCATTCCAAGAAGGGACATAGCCCAAGGATTCAACAGCAGCAAGCACTCGCTTACGTGTCATCTCGCTTACAGGACGCTTCCCATTCAGGGCGTGCGTAACCGTAGCAGGCGAAACGCCAGCAGCTTTTGCTACATCCATGATCGTCACAGGGTCTCCCATGCCACCTCTCCTAGAATGCCAGTGTAAAGCCTCATGATAGGTTTGTCACCCTTCGATTGCATAACTGTGAGATACTCCCTCTTTAAATGTATCCGGATCAAAGGAGAACGTTCTTCCTCCCGCGATACGGACCGTAAAGATCCGGTTCTTCTTAACAGGAGCTCCACCCTTGGTCTTGGTAATCGTCATCTCGTTCCCAGAGACCTTGAACTTCCAAAGATTGTACCTGTTTGTGCTGAGTTCGCTTACCCCGTCATCCTCAAAATAGGTGGAGGTGACCTGCTTATCAGCAGTCTTAATCGGGAAAACTAGCAGCTCCACATGCTCAAACAGTGCATCCTGAAGGTGGGTACAACCCTCAGCCGTTGGAATAACTGCTCCTTCCTTCGCAAACCAGCGAATCTCTCCTCCAGAGGGGTAGCTGAGGAGAACCTCTGTTCCTCCTTCCCATGCATTTCCATCCTGGTCATACCACCATAGGTTTTTTGGGAGGTAAACCGTGGTACTCTGCTTGCCCTTTTCTGTGACAAGAACTTTCAACAAGGAAGGTCCGAAGAGAGAGTGTATGTAGTTTGGAGAGAGGGAGTCATCCAGAGGGAATTCCAGATGGAGTGAACGCTCCAAGGGAAGTCCTTTTACAGCAGCCTCATATGCACAAGTATAAATATAGGGCATGAAGCGATAGTGTTCGAGAATAAGACTCCGTATCGCTTCCAATGCTGTAGGATACGACCAAGGTTCAGTAGGGTTGCCATCCTCCCTCCAGGAGTGAATAACAAACCTCCCTTGGAAAACCGCAGACTGGCATGAACGGACCAACAGCTCTTCCTCTGGGAATGCTCCGAAGAATCCCCCCAGGTCATGCCCGAAGTAGGGCAGTCCAGAAAGCCCAAAACCGATACCCATCAGTTGGTTGTAATGAAGGGATTTCCAGTCACTTACATTATCGCCTGACCAAGTTCTTGCAAATCGTTGTAGGCCTGAGTAACCACTACGGGAGTAGATCCAGGGACGACGGTCAGGGTGCGCTTCCTTGAATACCTCATAGGAAGCCTCAGCCATCTTGATGGGATACAAACTCTTGGTCTTATATGCCTCGAGTGCGAAATCTTCAAGCTCCAACTCATTGTTGTCATTCCAGATGCCCGTGCATCCATGGTTCAGGTATTGTTCCTTGAGTTGGTGCTTCCACCACTGTTTCGCTTCACTATTGTTGAAGTCAATGAAGGAGGCCTCTCCTCCCCAGAAGAATTCCTCATAGGGTTCTCCATCCTGGTCCTTGATCAAATAGCCCTTTTCTTTCAGTTCCCCGTACCAAGGGTGACTGGTCAGGATACCGGGCTTGATATTCATGCAGAGGTTGTAGCCTCTCTGGCTAAGGGAAGTCAGAAATGCTTTATAGTCAGGAAACTTCTCCTTGTTCCAGAGAAACGTATATCGTTTTCCGTCAGGACTCTTCAGGTATCCTGAGGAAACATACATACCCTCACAGGGAATCTGGTGCTTTTCTATGGTGGAGAAGTACGCAAGTATACGCTTCTCAGCATCATCACTCTCTACATAGTTCATAGAGGAGCCAAAGAACCCAAAACTGAACAGAGGGGGGAGCGCCGGAAAACCGGTAACGCTATAGTAGTTCTTCAGAACTTCGTGGTAGTTCTCCCCAAGCATGGCAATGTATCCATAAGGGCCACCTTCTACCTCTACAGAGAAGAAGTAGGGACTCTCCCTGCCAAGGTCAAACAAGCGGATCTGGCTCTGGTTGAATAAAAGGCCACAGGTAACACGATCCTCCTTGTTGATTCTCAGCAAGAAAGGAACGGACTTGTACAAGGGGTCGGAGTTTGCAGCATCATATCCCAAGGAGTCTCGGTTAAACATGGAGAACCGGCGACCTCTTCTGTTCGGGCTCCCACTCTTGTCTCCTAGGCCGTAGAACTCATCGGCAGAGAAGAGTGGAAAGTTGAATCGGCCAAAAGAGTCTTGAGAACCAGATTTGGTGAAACAACGGACTTGGTAATCCGGCAGTACCGTATCAGCAGTCCCTATACGCCCTCCATGCTGGAGAATCCCCCCGTACCAGAGACTGACTGATGCATACCGTTTTTCGAGCACTATGCGGCTCTGGCCACAAGTAAGGATGAATGCATGATTCTCTTCGGCAATTATAATCGGTTTGTCCAGAGAGAGGGCGGCGGCAGGTTGTGTAATATACTTACTTGCCTCCCAGAGCGTCTCATCAACAAGAACCGAGTCAAAGAGGTAGGAAACCTCAATAATCTCCTGGGTGTGGAACCTAAGATGGAGCTGGCCTCCCACTCCTGTAGCTACTACTGTTTTTGTGTCCTGAAGCGTACAGGAATGGAGTGTATGAATTATATGTTTCATGAGTTACCCTTTAACCGACCCAGCGGCAATACCACTGAAGAAGAATCGTTGGAATGCGAGAAAGACGACAATGACTGGAATGATGGCGATTGTCGTCATCGCCAGAAGATCAGACCAGTTGATCTGCAACTGTCCGACAAAGTTCGCCAGCGCTTGCTGCACTGTCTGTTTCTTGTTGTCGGTGATTACGATCAAGGGCCAGAGATAATCGTTCCATCTCCACATGAAACTGAAGATGGCGATGGTCGCTACAATGGGTTTGCTCATCGGGAGGATGAGACGGAAGAAGATTGAGTACTCCTTTGCCCCATCAATACGTGCAGCCTCGATGAGGGAGTCAGGAAGGTTCACCAGATACTGACGTGCGAGAAATACCCCAGTAGGGGTTGCCGCGGGGGGAATGATTATTCCCCACAGCGAATTGAGCATCCCGAGGTTCTTCAACTGGAGAAAAATTGGAATCATGATGACCTGCAAGGGGATCATAAGGGTGGCGATCATGATGGTAAAAATCAGGTTTCTTCCCTTGAAGATGTACTTTGCAAGTGCGTACCCTGCCATAAGGTTAACCATCACTGTAATGAAGGTGGAAACCACCGCTACGAATACGGTATTGGAGAAGTAAACCGGGAAATTCCCAGCCTGGAGGCTGCTGACATAGTTCTGTACAGTCCACTTCTGGGGGAGAAAGGTCAGAGGGACACGGAACAATTCACTCTGTGGCTTGAAGGATGAGAGTATAACCCAGAGCACGGGAAGCAAGGTCCCGAGTGCCAGGACGATCAGGAGCACATAATGGATACTGTTGTATACTCTTTGCTTATTCATAACCCTGCTCCTTTCCGCTGAACTTGAACTGCACCAAGGTAAAAATGCTGATAATCAACATCAGGACAATGGACATGGCACTTGCGTAGCCCATTCGATCCTCGAGGAATGCAACTTGATAGACCTGTTGGACTATCAGCTTGGTAGCATATCCAGGTCCTCCCTTTGTCATGACGGAGATCAACTCATAGGCCTTGAACGATGCAATGGTGGAGAGCACCATAACCACGAGCAGGGTGCTTCTGAGCAAGGGAAGTGTAATAGCGGTGAAGGTCTTTGTTTTAGATGCACCATCGATGGTGGCAGCCTCATAAAGCTCTATGGGGATTGCCTGCAATCCGGCAATGAGGATAACCATGTAGTATCCCGCCTGGGCCCAGATACTGACGCCTATGATGGAAACCATGGCAAGGTTGCTGTCTGTAAGCCAAGGTATTCCTGATCCACCGAATCGGCGAAGCAGGTAGTTGATAATCCCCATCTCATCACCCAGGATGAATCGCCAGGCAATACCGACGGTGATCATGCTGAGCAGGGAAGGGATATAGAAGAGAGAGCGAAATATCTTCTCTCCCTTGATGGTGTTTTTATAGAGCAGTAAGGCCAGGGCCAAAGCATAGACCATGATCAAACTGACAGTGAACAGCGAATACACGATGGTATTGCTGAATGTTTTCCAGAATACAGCGTCTTGAGCGAGTTCAACGAAGTTTGCAAAACCGATGAACCTGGGGGTAGTGAATACACCCCATTCGGTGAGGGACATCCTCAGCCCCTGGATGGCAGGGACAATGATGAATAAGCCGAATATGAGTATGTTGGGAAGCAGGAATAGCAGTGGTGCTGCTGTCTGATGGAAGTTTCCCTTGGTATGTCGTTTCATATGGTTGTGGTAGACAGGTTCTCTGTCGGTAGAAACAATCGTGCTCCCCCTCATCTGAGGAGGAGCCGATATCCAAAATACAGTTTACTTGAAGTAGGTTGAGCCCTTCTTGTCTACGTTGGCAACAGCCTCTTCGGCGGTGATGTTGCCCAGCAGTACCTCTACAATCTGTTCGCGAATGTAGGTGGTAACCTTGCTCAGGTTTGTATTCTTCCATTCGTTTGCAGTAAAGGCCGGGGTGACCTTCAGCTCTTCAAGGAAGACCTCGAAGTCATCACTGTTCGAAGGATAGGAAACTTGTGCATCAACGCGGGAAGGAATATTGAAGGTATCACGGCTGTACATCTCGTTGTGAGTCTTGTCAGCAAATGCTTCCATCAACTTGAATGCTTCTTCCTGGTTCTTGCTTCCCTTGAAGGAAGCGATAAACTTACCACCAGGAACAGAAGAGTTGATCTCAGCCTTGGGCATTCTCACAGCCTTCCACTCGAAGTCTGCTACGTTCTTGTTGTAGGTGTTGATGTTCCAGCTCCCACCAATGTGGCCTGCTACCAGGCCTGCCTGGAAGAGCTCAGCGGGGTTCTCGGAACCGAGCCATACACTCTTGGGAACCAAACCTGCATCATGGACGTGCTTGAACCACTTGATCGCGGCAATGGTGCCAGGGTTGTTGAATTCGATGTTTGACTGGTCTTCGTTCAAGAAGTGTCCACCGAACTGATACATGAGGGTAGAGAAGCGGTGAGGAGTAAAGTCTACAGTCAAGCCATACTTCATCTCTGGGTTGGCAGCCACTACTTCTTTCACAACCGATTCCCATTCACTCCAAGTCCAATCCTTGCTGACTTCATCAACCTCGATACCGGCCTTGTCAAAAGCAGACTTGTTGACGAGCATTCCATTGGCAGTTGCTTCAGTTGGGTAAGCAATAAACTCACCCTTGGGGTTGGAAGCAAATGCAACCATGGAGGGCAGGAACTGTGCCTTCACTGCCTCGATGTCTGCTACATGGTTGTCGATTGGCTCCAGGCTATCGACAACAACACTAAGCGTATTGGTGGTGATACGGGCGAGATCAGGAGGATTTCCTCCGCTGATCATCAGCTTCAGTTTCTGGTCGAACTCATTGTAAGCAACAATCTGCATGTCGAGTGTTACATGCGGATTTGCCTGCAAGTAGTCGTCGATAGTGTTGAGGAACACCTCATCCTCATTGGCATCGTTGAACCAGAGTACTGAGAGTGTAACATCCTTTCCAGTTTCTTCTTTTGTTCCTGCTGCAAACACTATTGTGCCAGCCAGGACCAAGATCAAGAGAATTCCCAAAATCTTTTTCATTCTTTCCTCCTTATAAGGCTTGAAAATAAAAGTATGCAAATTTACGCAAAACGTTTTTACTCCTTTACTATAAACCCCATAACTTTTACCTGTCAAGGAAACTTTTCTATGGTGGGAAGAAATGGCTATAAAAAAAAGGAGAACCAAAGAGGTCCTCCATATGTGTCAGTATTTGCTCTCTCTGTCAGATCAATTCCAGCTCAGCATCGAACTCCCCGTCAAGCGGGTAGATGGGCCTGGAGAGCTCCCTGTAGGGCAGGCGGGTGAAGAGCTCGTCGGTGCTTCCGGTGGTGAGTGCCATCATCGACCGCTTTGCAATCGAGCGTATCTCCGGTTCCAGATAGCCCAGCTTCACCACTTGTGTAGATTGTGAGATTCCACCTGTAAGCTTACCCGCAAGCAGTATTGTCTTCATTCGTCTTGAGCTCTTGAATTTCCTTCATGATTAGATATACATGAGTACCAGGATTTATCGGTACACCGTCATTGTCTACTTGCGTTTTACCTGCCTCTCTCATGGCATGAGGAAACCCGGATTCATACTCTTCTGGCTTCAATGAGTTTTTTCTATAGCTTTTCTTAACCTTTTTCAGTTCTTTTCCCATATCCTTGGAACAATTAATTGGAAAAGATGGTAAAGGTGCAAAATGGAGGAACAGCCAGAGCTCAAAGCATGGGTTACTTACAGCAACTTGAATAGGCATTTTTCTTATTTTTTGTCCCATTACCTCTCTTATTTGCTGATCTTTCCACCTATCCTTATCGATTGCCAGCCAAAGCTTATCGTGTTTCCCAAGGTCAAGTTTTTTTGCTGTAGCTTTAAGATTTTCTAGTACATAGACAGGAGCGGAACATCCATCCTTAGAAGGAATAGGGAGAACTTTGACTCTTCTGTGTGAAACAAAGGGGAACGAGAAATAAAGCTCCTCAGTCTTTTCACCTTCAGTAGCAACCAGAACCAAAAAAGCATCCCGATAGGGCTTAATATCTCTCTGGAATTGTGGTTTTGTTCTTTTTACATGGCTTGCCATATCAATGAATCCTCAATTGGTTTCCATGAAAAACAGGGATTGCTCCAAATCGGCCGCTCAAGTATCCCTTTTCATAGTTCAATCCTGTGGTAAGCTTGAATTCCACAAGGTTGCAGAGATGGCTTCCGTGACCAGGGTCTTTTTCGATCAACCATATTTCATCGCTGCGGAATATATCTGCATCCAGCAGATTGGTGTCATGGGTACTGAAGATCAGTTGGTTGCCCATTTGGGAGTTTGTTGTTTCTGTTATGAAATTCTTGATAAAGTATTGAGCGAGCAAGGTATGGAGACTTCGCTCCAATTCATCAATAACAAAAACAGTGTCTTCCCCATGGATGAAATCCAATGCAGGAAGCAAATGAAGCATTCTGTTCATACCACTGGAAGCCAATGACATATCAAATTGAATATGCTTCCCGTCCTGCCTTGTATATCCGGCCTCCAGCTTGACCATTTCAAAGCCATCTGCGGTCTTCAGTACAACACCATGCGGGTTCGCATATTCATCATTCAGGGGAACAGCTTCGTTTTCTTGCATCTCCTCAAACATTGAATGATATTGTGCTGCTTCAGCATCTTCAAATCGGGAGCAGAACTTATCAATATCAAAAGGTTTGCGTACTGAGTCCAGTTCATCAATATCGAGGTCCATCTCCTTGATCCGCTTATTTATCTTCTGTAGGGTTTCAGACTGATCATGCAACAGCAACTCAAGTGCTTGTACTTTGCTTTCAGGCATGATGATGAAACAATGGTCTGAAAACCATTCAATAATAGGAGCAAGGATTTTGACATTTCTATTGACTGCTTCACGAAGAAATAGCTCTTCTTGGTTTATTCCTTCCATAATAAAGCCAAGGTAGTTTTTACCTTTGGGTGTTGCGGAGATAAGTGCTTGTCCAAATGTAGCCATAGGCTTTCCGTTCTCATTATATCGTTCAAACAGGAGACTTGGTTTTGACGAGAAATATGCTGAAAGCCATTCTTCCTGTACAACCTTCTTATGGAGCGAAAACCCATAGTCATACACAATGTCATGATATTTAAAGAGAATTGAAAATCTAGTGGGTTCATTTTCCTGCATCGTATCTGCTAGTCTGAATGGGGTAACAGAGGGATATATATCTTGTGTTACGCGCAATTTCATGAAGAAGAAGGCATCGATGAAAGTAGTTTTGCCACTTCCGTTTTTTCCATAGATAACAGATACGGGAAGTACATCTACTTTCTTATTCTTGGGGGAGTGCAACACATGTTCGCTCTTTTCCTTGATTCGTTTAGCAGGAGCAAGATTAAGCAATGCTTCCTCTTTGAAACTCCTAAAATTGGAAACGGTAAAGTTGATTAACATAGGTGTTTTCTCCTTTTTGGGTATGTTTATGATAAGATGATTAATCCGGAGAGTCAATAATAATATATGCTTTCAAGAGCAAATACCTTTTAAAGTGTAAAAATATTAGTTATTTGCATTGAATTCCTATGCAAATTACGAATAGAAAGCTTTTTCTGCATGAAGAGATCTCCATACAAAGGGAGGCATTCGTGATTACGATATTGGACGCCTGGTAATACTACGTACACCACTGTAACTCGCTTTCTATAGAAGCACTGGATACAATAAAAGGAGAGAGACCCTACCAGTCTCTCCCCTTGTTCCAGTATCCTTGATTCTTGTCAGATCAATTCCAGCTC
>NZ_JAEKNT010000213.1 GCF_016406725.1 Sphaerochaeta sp. S2
GTCTTGTTTACCTCTATCACTCCCTTGTGCTTCTTGAGAAGGAGTTCCAGGTTTTCCTTGCCCTCTGCCTGCAAGTCTATAAGAACCTCCTTGCCAAAGTGTTCCTCTCCAAGTGAATCCACAGAACCAAAGCTGATCAACTTCCCTTCTGAGAAGAGTCCGACCCTGTCACAGACAGACTGTACCTCATCCAGCTGATGGCTGGAGAGGAGGAAGGTCATCCCTTCGCTGTCACGAAGGGAAGCGATCAGGGAGAGGAATTCACGGATGGACTGGGGATCGAGTCCTTGGGTTGGCTCATCCAAGATGGCGATCCTCGGTTCCTTAACCAGTAATTCTGCTAGTCCCAGTCTACGTTTCATACCATGCGAGTATGTCTTGACCTTGTCGTGCATGCGATCAGTCAACCGCATCTTGGCAATTGATTCCTTGATGCGTTTTTCCCTTCCCTCTGCATTCAGACCAAGGAATCTGGCTGTATAATCGAGGTTCTCATAGGCTGTCATGTACTCATAGAAACCTATGGTGTCAGGCATATAACCCACCTGTTTTTTTACCGCCAACGGTTTGCGGAATGGATCGTGGCCTAACACTTCCACAGTTCCTTCCGTACTCTCCAGGAGTCCCAGCAGCATAAGGATGGTGGTGGTCTTTCCTGAGCCATTGGGCCCTAGCAACCCAAAGATTTCTCCTTCCTTGAGGGAAAAGGAGATATCATCCACTGCCTTAACCCCCTTGCGGTACTGTTTTGACAGATGGGAAACGTTCAGTACGATTTCGTTACCCATTGTAATACCTCCTGTTATCGACGTCCGAACTTTTTCACTGCAAATACCAACAGAACTGCTGCAGCAGCGATAATGCCTACTGATACAATGCCCCACAGAGAGGATGTACGAACAGTAATCCTGAATTTCTCTGAAATATTTCCTGCATTCTCGCTATTTGCCTTGAGTGTGAGACTGTAGTCTCCGGTAAGTGCCTCACCAGACGGTTTTACTGTAGCTTTCACTGTAACTTTTTCTCCAGCTGGCAATGATTCCACCACAGAGGGATCATAGGAAACTGTCCAGTTGGATGGAGTGTAGGAGGAGAGCTCAACGTGGTTGGCTTCTGCACTACCGGTATTTTCCAATTCCAGGTCCAGGACTTTCTCTTTCCCTGCAACAGCGCTGGCACTGAGCAGGCCTCCCTGTCCTGTAAGACTGAGTTTTGCCTGTCCTTGCACTTCAAGGGTGACCGGTACAGAAGCCTCTGCTCCAGAGGATCGCGCGGTTACCGTGATGGGATAGCTACCCTCAGCTACACCGGAGGAGGGTGATACCGTTACCTGGATGGTTTTTGATGACCCAGCATTCAAGGAAAGAGTATTCAGTGTTTTCGATCCATACTGCTCCTTGAACGATGCATAAAAGCCTTGGGGTACATCGGCATAGAGGTCAATGAGTGTCTCTGCTGCGCTGTTGTTCCTGAGTGTGACGTTGAATGTGAAATCAGAAGAGGGATCTCCCTTGATAACTGGTAGTTCAGTATCGAGTGCAAGCCTCTGTGGGAGTTCTCTTCCCATGGTAACGGTGAGCGGCAGGGTGAAGGATGCATCCTCTTCTCCTTCTGCATGTACAGAGAAGTTATAGGTGGCTTCTCTCCCTGTAGCCTCAGGAATTACCCAAAGCTGAACATTGGACGTTGACTCAGGTTCAGCAAAGACTGCATTTACCAGACCACCTCCGCCGACAAATTGGTATTCCCATCCTTTGGGTAACCCAGTCAATGAGAGATTGACCCGCTGTGGGGCAAGGTTGTAGTTCTTTACCTTCAGATCGAAGGTGATCATGTCAGATGAGCTGACATTCAGGGAAGGGTAGTTGGTAGAGATTGAAAGCCCTTCATAGTCAGCAAAGAGTGGCATGACTACAACCATGAAGATAAGAAGCAAACCAAACATCCGATTGTTCCGTTTCATGATACATATTCCTCCGCATTATTTGAAAGATCTAATGGGAGGAATAAAAACATAACCAGAAATCGTCAAGTTTGATTCATCTTCAAATATCTTTACAGGTTCAAATTATTTTCACATAGAGAAAAAATTCTTCACATTCCTTAAACAAAACCTTCAAAGAATCTTACCAGAATTTTCAATGTATATTTGTATTGATACATGGTATTCAAAGAGAACAAAAAATCTTCAAGAACTGTTAAAGAATTCTTGAAGATTTTTCATAAAGGATGGGAGTGTTGTAATTCAGTAAGTCGGTTTGTTTCCTTCGTGTATGGTCAATTGGCTATTCTTACTCCTCAAGATTGGTTGTGATAATAAACATTTTGAGAAATATGTAATATCGGGGCTCTCTGCGTCTTTATATGTGGGAATCCATACCTTTAAAATATGGATGAAGTCCATATTTCTTGAGGAGGATGTTTCTATGAGAAAAATAAGGATCATTTTATTAGTTATGATTACCTTGACAGCAATGATTGGTCTGATTAGTTGCGATGAGGCTGATGCCCTTGGCCTTCAGATAACAGAGGTTACTACTACCAAGGATACAGTTACTATTACTTTCTCAGATACAATAACTTCAGTCACCATGCCTAATACCATTGTTTTTGGGGATTCGACGTATTATTTTTCTATAAAAGATACAACTGGAAATAGTGTGGACCTTGGTTTGATGAATCAATCAGAAAATTCAATAACGGTGGCGGTGCTAGGCAAAACTTCTTCTGCCATCTCAGGAACGTATTCCTTTGAGGTCTCAACTGATGAAGCAGGTTCTTTAGTAAAGGCCTCTAAGGATATTAGCTTCCAATCATGGAATGGAACTAATTGGTATATTGATGTTTACGGGCCTGGGGCAGATCTATTTATGGTCCAAGTTTTAGATAATCCACAGGAAGCAAATGAAAGTAATTTGATTACTGGCCTAGTCGCTGCTGATTTCTCGGCATTTGATGCTGATGGAAACAAGCTGTCATTCACATTCTCATCTGAACGTGGGGAAGAATTTAATTTACATTTTGCATCTTCATTGATTAATGGGAATTACTGGGTACGAATAGTGAAGACAGGATATAATCCATCATATGAATTGGTGACTCTACCGTCTGAGTAAATATTACAGATAACTGGTAAGCGTGAACGTCAAGATTGATAAACAACAAGGAACTCTCATCAATGAGGGTTCCTTGGAGTAAACTATAGCCTTTTCTCTACTTAAACCTATTCAACCTCAATGCATTCAACACTACCAGAGGCTGCCAATCTTGGGCCAAGTCTAGAACCTATGAGAATAATCATAGTCAACTGATTTGCTTTTTCCAACTTTGTTGCTATCAGCATATGATATACTGGGTAGGGTACATGGAGTTTATCATATGCAATCTGAAAGCATCTATCATAAAGCAGTTCTTCTCTGGAAAAGCTTTTCAATACAAACCCCAGCAGCGCTGAATCAGCACCTTGAAAACTTTAAGATCTTGTTCGCGTATCACTCTGCAAAGATTGAGAATGATGCAATCTCCTATAAAGATATGCATGAGATTTTTCATAACAACAAGGTAAGTTCCTTTACTGGCGACTCTCGCACTCTTTTTGAGCAACAGAACCAAAAGACCTGTTATAAATTTCTTTTGCCGAAGATATGTGGGAAAGAGCCTATTACTATGGCTCTGGTTAAGGAAATTCATGCAATTCTTACTGCCGGGACGTATGATGAGAGACGATATATTGAAAACAAGGAACGTCCTGGTGAGTTCAAGAAACATGATTACGTTACAGGGTTGCTTGAGGTTGGTTCATCACCAGAGGATGTGCCACATGATATTGCTCTCCTGCTGACAGAGATGCAAGATCTATCAGAAAGAAAAGCAATACAACCAGAAATACTTCTCAAAGCTGCAACCTACTTTCATGCACGTTTTGAATATATCCATCCTTTTGCAGATGGGAACGGACGAGTAGGCCGAACACTGCTTAACTACTTTCTCATGAGTAATGATCATCCTCCACTTATCGTTTACGAAGAGGATCGTTCACTGTACTTCGTGGGATTACGCTCCTATGACAGACAGGAAGACCTTGAACCCCTGTACACATTTTTTCTTTCTGCTGTCGAGAAGACATGGAAGCAGAGAATAGAGAGATCTCTAGGTGGAAATAAGAAGCAAGAAAGAGCGAAGTTGGAGGAGTTGCTTTAAGGGTGGAGTGATTCCTGGGAGTACATGCAATACCCCTTCGATTCTATCATTGCTGGCAGATGCCCTGTGGCAGTCTTCTAAATCCCATTCAAACTCATCATATATAGGACTTCTCATCCTCTATGTCGTGAATAGCAGTGACTTGATCATTGGGTTAGATAGATTCTCTGTGTACTTTGTTTTTGTTTGTTTTTGCTCAGCAAAAAAACTTGACGATATATAATTCTAAGATTTAGACTTATTTTAAAAGGGTAGCACTGCGTTGCCGAGTTCAAGTAACAATCAAAACTTGGGGTGTCATTTATTCTACTTACGAAGCCCTACTCACAAGATATCCCTTCAAAAAAATGGAGGATAGTTATGGTAGGTTTTCGTCGAATTATGTCTGTTGCTCTCTTCTTAATGATTATTCTATTACCCGGTTGTGAAGATACTCTAATTTTGGAGAATGAAGTAGATACTACGAACTCTGATTCAATCGATGAGGAAACTGAGTCGAGTGGGACAGATTCTGATTTAACTAATGAAAATACTGACTCAGGAAATACAATTACAGCTACTGTTTCATCAGTTGGGGACTTGTTGGAATACTTGGCGTCAGATACTC
>NZ_JAEKNT010000214.1 GCF_016406725.1 Sphaerochaeta sp. S2
GTTTGCGGCTTCAAAGACATCCACCAAATGTTGGAAATTAGGTGCAGTAGTCTTATCTGTCTGATCGAGGTAGTGATATACAGAAAGTTCAATCACTCCATCCGTTGCCGCTTCCTTTGTCCCTGCAGCAATGAGCAGGGAGGGAATCAAGAAAGACACGAATGCTAAAATCAACAATCGTTTCATTTTCATACAGGACCTCCATTTTTTCTCACCCCCTTCGAGGGTGTTAACGTTATGACAACAAGTGAAAGAGCGGAACAGCCTGCTTGGCAGTGTTCTCACTGAGCGGTTCCAGATTCATCAATACCTTATCGAGAACCAGGGCAGCAGCACCAAATGAAACTGCATCATATCCCAATGATGAAAACTGGATTTGGCAATTCTCTTCGCTTTGGATCAAGGAGTTTGATCGTATTTCTTTTCTTAACATCTCAGGCATGAAAGAAGCGAAAGGTTCAATCGTACCCCCGATGAATACATGCCCAATATCCAATGTATTGATAAGGAAAGCCAGATTCTGGCAAATTTCCTGGATATAATTACGCAAGGCTTCCCGATCTTCGCTTACAGAGACTCCTTGGGCAATCTGCACTTGTTGTAAAGAATCAGGATCTCGATTACATACACTCTTGAATTCACCGGCCTGGCTGCTGCTCCCTCGATAGATTTTTCCATCGAATCCAAACCCTAAACCAATGGTTGGCTGTGGGGATGCTGTTTGTACTTCGTAGCGTTTCCAGAATTCAATGAGCACGAATAGAAAATTCTTTAGCTTTTGTTTCCTTTGGAATACTACCTCTCCCCATGCTCCACAGTTGGCATCATTTTCCAGGATGACGGGAAAGGGAAAGTGTGAGGCAATCTCTTTCTGAAAGTCAAAAGGCTGTTGGAAATCAAGAGAGACCGAGCGATAGATTGTTTGGTTCTCTGCATCAATTACGCCAGAGAAGCCGATGCCAATTCCCAATAGATGTCTTTGCATCTCCTCGAGGTCTTTACAGAGATATTCAATGAGATTACATACTTCAGCCTTGAATGTCTTGGCAGTAAATCCTTTTGGTTTGGTTTGTGAGAAAAGCACCTTACCCTCCAAGTCAATGGAGAGTGCAGTATAGGAATCAGAGCGAATTTCTATACCAATAACATGAAAGTATGCTTTATTGAGGGTAAGCCCTATCGCTCTCCTCCCTCCCTTTGGACTCGCTTCGAGGACTTCATTCTCAGTCACAATTCCAAGCGTTATCAAATCATTGACTATGTTTGAAATGGAAGATTTGGTAAGTCCAAGCCTTACAGCTAAATCGGCACGACTGAGTTGATCTTCTATCCAAAGCCGATGGATTATCCGTGAGGAGTTTATTAGTCGTGATCTTCTTGGTTCAGACAAGGGGGATACTCCTAGTTTGTTCGTTTTTGTACTAACCTAGGTACAGTATACCCCCTTGGAATTCCACGTCAAGAAGAATAACATCTTTATATATTATAATATTTTATACACAAAATGAACTAACACAAGTATTATATATGGTATTTAGACAGGTAACTCTTTCTGTATTACTTCAACAGATGTTCAAAGAATCGACGAGCAGTATGCCCTGCCACCAATGCCAGGGCATCAGATGCATTCAGGGGCTTGCTGAAAAAGAAACCCTGGGCCTTGTCGCAATTGTTTCGCTTCAGATAATCAAGCTGTCTCTGATGCTCAATCCCTTCTGCTACCACACTGTGCCCCAATTTATGAACCATGGATATGATATCTCCGGTGATGGCCTGATCATCAGAGAGGTACATCAATTTATCAATGAATGACTTGTCAATCTTCAATTCATTGACATAGAGCTCACGCTCCCTTGAAAGAGAGGAATATCCACTGCCAAAATCATCAACTGAGATCTTGACCCCTTTGTGTTGCAATGTTTTCAGAACCCTGTTGATCTCTTGGAAGTTAGAGGCAAAGATGGACTCGGTAAGCTCCAAACAAACACAAGCTGGGTTCACATCCATTGAATGCATCAAGCGGATGATATGCTCAGCAAACCCCTCTTTTATCAACTGGATGGCAGAAATATTAATGGAGACCGTGCAATCCATTACATGATGTTCTTCCAACTGCTTCAAGAACTGGAATGCCTGCCGGATGATGATATCGCCCAAGGGGATGATGAGTTTTGTCTTCTCTGCAA
>NZ_JAEKNT010000215.1 GCF_016406725.1 Sphaerochaeta sp. S2
ATGTAGAAGAAGAGTTTGAAAACCATAGAAAAGTAGCTTTAGAACGTGAGCAGAAAGTAATGAGAAAATTGCAAGATGAGATAAATAAACAAAAGAAAGAATAGTTTAATACTAACCTAAAAATTTATCATTATGAAAAAAAACATGGGAAATACTGATAAAGCTATACGGATAATTATGGCTATCGTAATTATAATTTTATCTTACACCAAAGTTATTTCAGGAACTTTAGGAATTATACTTTTAATTTTTGCTGCTATATTTTTACTTACAAGTTTAGCAAGTTTTTGTCCGTTATATCCACTTTTCGGAATTAATACTTGTAAAAAGAAATAATTATAAAAAACCTGTGGATTTTATAATTTACAGGTTTTTATTCTCCACAATATGTAACAAAATTTCTTGGAGTTTCGTAAAGAGTTATTGAAAGTTCCAGCGTACTTTCAATTTTGGGTCTTAGTTTATTCCAAATTACCACAGCTATATTTTCAGCAGTTGGGTTTAAGGTTTTAAATTCTTCAACCTCTTCATTTAAATTTTTATGATCGAATTTGTCTTCAATTTCGGTTTCAATTAAATTTTTCAAAATTTTCATATCCATTACAAACCCAGTTTCAGGGTGTATTTCACCTTTTACCGAAACTATTAACTCGTAATTATGCCCATGATAATTAGGATTTGCACATTTGCCAAATACAGTTGCGTTACGCGCGTCAGTCCACTCTGCATTATACAATCTGTGTGCGGCATTAAAATGTGCTTTTCTATTTACGGTTACTCTCATAGTAATTATTTAGTAATAAAACTGTAATAGTTATCAAAAATTATTTTAAACCATTCAGTATAAATTTCGGGTTGTTCTTCCATATCCATTTTCACATCTTCTAAAGTCATCCATTTAAAACTTTCAACCTCTTCCTTATTTAGTTTAGGGTTATTATTATAATAACCAATCATAATATGATCCAATTCATGCTCGGTTAAACCATTATCAAAAGGTGCTTTATATATAAATGAAGTCACTTCTTCCAGTTCGCAAATAAAACCCATTTCTTCTTGTAATCTTCTTTTTCC
>NZ_JAEKNT010000216.1 GCF_016406725.1 Sphaerochaeta sp. S2
GAATTGCCGGGATACAGTCATCCAGGCTAAGGAAGAAAATGCAGGAGGTTGACCTTCTATCAATCCTTGATGGGATCGACCTCTTGCTCCAACGTGATTTCTATCATGCTGAAAAGCTGTTGAGCAAGCTTCCTGATGAACTGACTTATCTCCGTCCGCTTATCAGCGTATTCATCGCTTCCTTGCCGCTTGGACCGGAGGAAGATCTTGAACAGGTCTATCACAATCTACAGGAGACGCTACGAACCATCGGGGTCAAGCAACACGATGCACTTTCCATCGTGTTGCTTGGGCAAATAGGGTCCATCCAACTTGAACTCTTGTTGTTTGAACAAGCAAGGCAATCCTTTGATGAAGCGCTGAGATTGGGATATGAGGAAAAATCAGGGTATGCCACTTCCTGCAGCATGGCTTGGATAGGTAAAGGGTTGCTCTCTCTTTATTCAGGAATGATGGAGGACGCAGAGGAGTATCTGTTACGAGGACTTGTCTCTGCAAAGGGATACTCATTCTATCTCTCTCTCCATGCACAATTGGCACTTGTAGAGTTCTATATTGTGAGTAGTCGTCATGAGGAAGCAGTACGGTTGCTTCGCGATGCAGGCAAGCAAGCCTATGAGTATGATGTCACTTCCATTGATGACCGTTTCATAGAGGTGATGTATGCCATGGCACAGAAACGTGTTGGTGACATTCCTTCGTTGGAAATGTGGGTGCATAAGCACCAGAAGAAGGAGGCACAACAGGATACCCTTTTTGATCTCATTGTGTTGGAAGAACGACAAGTGCTTGGGTATTACCAGCTTACGGGGCAACTGGAAAAAGCTGTGGATCTCTATGCTTCTTTGCAATCAAAACTCAAGAAAAAGCATCGGCTGTTGCTCTCGATGATCCTCTCAATGGAATTTGGTGTCTATGATCCTCAACAACTAGATCTCTCGAGAAGCCAGATCAGTGAAAAACATATCTCTGTATTGCAGGAATTGTACGGACTCAAACAAGAAAGAGAGGATCAACTCCTGACTGAACGAGAGCAAGAGGTCCTGCATTTGATTGGAAATGGCTATATAAACAAAGAGATAGCAGGGATGATGAACATAACCGAACGAACAGTGAAGTGGCATGCCTCAAAGATCTATGAAAAGTTGCAGGTAAGCACTCGAACGGAGGCAGTTGCTGAGGCTAGAAGAATGGGCATCCTATAGGAGGACCTAAATTATCCTAAGCATCCTTATTGTATTGAATAATTCTGACT
>NZ_JAEKNT010000217.1 GCF_016406725.1 Sphaerochaeta sp. S2
GATTGATTCCTATTTGCGAAGGTTGCGTCCATGTAGAAATTCTATAATTTCCCACATGGATGAATTGTCAAGGTTTCGTTATACGATTTCTTGTGCAGTTGAAAGTGATATATTTTTGAGAAAGGATGGGAACAGTAGCACTAATGACAGAAATCCCTGATTTAGCCCTCTTAAGTTCTTGCATCTTATTTTCGAAATTGATTAATAGCTCGTATTTAGACTCTTTTGGCCTTAATTCCATGAATTGTTGATATGTATCTTCTGCAACTCGAGTGTTCTGCCTTCCCTCCTTAATAATCTTGTCTCGTCCCGCCCAGTTATTATCACCTTTAAGATTATTTAGAATTTCATCTAAATAGAATTTTGGCGAATTCACATCTGTTCTATCATTATATTTATCTACGAGATTCTTCTGTTTTTCATACTCATCGGTTGCTTTAGCTTTTTCAATTTCCGCTTCTTCTAGCTTCTCAGTTAAGTCTACTTGTTTGCCCAACATAATGATTGTATCTAAGTGGTCATTTTGAAGCTTGACATTGTTGTTAACAAAATCTTCATCAAATACAAAGATTCTATTCTTCTCGTTTTCACTTAAGTCAATCACCAATCCATTATCATCTTTGCATGTTACTTTCAAATCCACTAATTCCTGCTCTCCTTTAAGTACTCGGAATCCTTTGGCAATTGTGCTTTTACCAGACCCATTCCGCCCATAAAGGAGAGTGCCTTTTATAGTTTTAATTTTATTCCCATCATGTGGGTTAAAGAGAGGTAGCTCTGTTGGAGCTATGAAGTTTGCACCTTCAACATTTAAAGAAACCAAGTCACTCAACATTTTAATCATCCTCTCTTATTCAAAAATATATCACTTTCAACTGCACAAGAAATCGTATAACGAAACCTTGACAATTCATCCATGTGGGAAATTATAGAATTTCTACATGGACGCAACCTTCGCAAATAGGAATCAATCAGGAACAATGTAAGCTCTTTGGGGGGTATTGGTTGATTTGTTAATCCGAATTATAACACGAACTCATTGAAATAAAAGTATTTTATTCAGATATTTTTTCCATACAACTCATTACATCTGAATCTCTTATATCATCCAAAGAATATGCTAATTTCTCGTCATAGTTAATATCATATGATAAATATCTACCACTCATTTGCAAGATATGTGTTACAGGGGCTTTTTCTGCTCACTTTTTGGTTTTACTGGTTCAGTATTGGGAAGCACATACATCTACCCCCTAAATTGTTGAGAAAGATACTCACTTAACAGCAGCCTCTGCTTGGTAGAGATATTTGAAAAATACGCAAGTGATTTAAGGGGATCGGGAAACTAAGAAATATTGTCATCCTCCACCATTT
>NZ_JAEKNT010000218.1 GCF_016406725.1 Sphaerochaeta sp. S2
GAGTGAAGGTACCTTGATCACTCCCTTGGTGTCACTGAAGACGGATGTTGACGGACTCATCCTCTGTGGCTTTATGTATGACGATATGATGAGTATTCTCAATTGGCAGCAAACAGGTGGGTCAAGCATGGTCTTCTACCGCAACTACTTTGACTACAACAAGGATGGGATTGTATCACCCGAGGAATTTGCTGAAGACAGAAACGGGATTGCAGCACATTTCGGTGTTACCTATGACTACATGGACCAGGACAAGAGCGGAGTCATGGATGAAAAAGATTTTGCCATCATGCTAGAACCAACCAGGAATGAGCTATACCGGGCCATCGAAGAGAGAGATCGAGAGTACCTAAAACATTCCTATGGGGTATATCTTACCCCAGAATGGTTTGATGCACACAAGATGATGCCCACCAACCAAGAAATCCTTCCATTTGTTGACATTCCGATCCATATCATCCATGGGACCTTTGACCAGAACGCTCGGGTAGAGGGCGTCTATGAAGTCAAGGAATTGTTTGAGCAATTGGGAAAAGAGAACCTAACCATCTCTGTCCATGAAGGGTACAACCATGATCTGAACTACATGGACTATGTTTTCACTGAAGAAATACCTGAAGGATTAGCTGAAATTTTTACTACAGCTGAAACATTGTAATACTCGGTGAAGGTGAGACCAGGGGGATTCTCTATCTCATCCCCCTGGGATCGTGCTCTTTCATCTCTTGCTTCTGTGCATACATCTTATGGTCTGCAATATTGCTTAGCTCATCAGCAGTCATCCCAGGCAGGGGTGAATGGTACCCGTAGCTGAACCGTAGGTTCTTGATGAGTTGGTTGTCATTCTGCTGCAAATGCCCCTTCATCATCTCGATGATAGCTTCAACATTACCAGAGTCAAATATTGCTGCGAATTCATCCCCTCCAAGCCTGAATGCAAGTCCTCTATGGGCAAATGCTTTCTTGAGCGCTTTTGCAAAGCAGATCAGTGTATAGTCTCCCATTTCATGGCCATATTTGTCATTGATCTCCTTGAAGTAGTTCAGGTCAAACACGATCAGTGAGAACTGTTTGTTTCCTTGAAGCAGGTGTTGCATATATGCATCATAGCTATTGCGGTTGTAGAGTTTGGTCAGGTAATCCTCATCGGAGGGCGTGGATTCGAGGAATACATAGATGACAAACAGTGCCAATGCAATTGATGTCCAAGAAAAATGCAACTTGGAATTACCTAGTTGGAGTAACATTCCGGCTATAGGGATAAAAAAGAAAAATTGATAGATCAAGGTCTCATTGCGGGTAATCTTATCTCCATGGGTGGTGACGAACACGAAAAAATACCCATACAGCAAACCAAGCAAGATGTAGTGGATGAACTTGAATGGTTCACTTCTATAGCTGTTTGTCTCAGGGTTCACAGAAAAATAGAGAGGCAAGAAGGTGTTCAGGATAAGCATGATGAGTGTAATCAGGCTTGCTTGCTGATAATACCATCTCTTTTTGACTCGGTTCCTGTCATGAAACATCCTGAAATCCACATAGGACATGAGCAATCCCCCGATGACTGGGCCGATCAGGTAGAGCAGGAAGTTGGTGGAGTATTCAAGGAAAAATGCACCAAAGAATTGCTGCCCATCAAAAATCCATGTCAGTGGTTCATCGATGATGGCGATACTGGTTGTTGTCAGGGACCAATTGATGAGATGTTTGCTGAATGTCTTGATCCGTGATTTCTGCATGAATAGATAGAGGATCACCAAGATAGCGAAGGCAAATATGTTGATCTGGAACTGAATCAGATAGTTCATTACCGGCCCTCCCTAAAACAAACAGATGCTAACCATTTCTCCATCATACATCCATGCGTTACTACATAACTAACACAATAGATATGATACAAATGTAAGCAAAAAAATTTTATAGGGAAAAGTTCAAGCTAAGCAATAGGACAGGTGTCTGATTCTCTCTCTGTCATAGGGTAGGGGATGCCCCCATTTGACCGGATCACCTTTATTTCGGGACGAAGCTTCACATGTTTCGGATAGTCTTCCCAGTTGCCACCCAGCCGTTTCAGAAGAAGGGTAGAGACTTCTCGCCCGATCTTTTCACAAGGCTGTGCAACTGCATAATGGCAGAGCTTGAGCAGTGGAGCATAGCTGAGATAGTCAAAACTTGCGAATACCAGTTGCCCCAGCTGATGAGGGGAGAGCATCTCTATGGCTTGGATGGTTGCCCCTAGATGCAGGGAATCATTGGCAATGAAAAAGGCTTCTGGATAATCTACTTCAAGAAGTGCTTGCCTGATGAGATACCTCCCAGAGGCCTGGGTCATTGCATTCTGATGATAGACAAATCGATTTTCAACTGTCAGACCCTGCTCTTTCATTGCATCCAGATATGCGTACAATCGTTCATGTGCCGTATGTATACTGAGATCCCCTCCGATATACCCGATTCGCTTATATCCTTCATGCTTGAGCGCCTTGATCATCTGACGAACCCCATATCGGCTGTCGGTTTCCACAAAATCAACCTTGAGTCCTTCGATACATCGGTCGACCATGACCAAAGGGATTCTTGACAGTGCGTTTGTCTGGAAGTGACGGCCATCTGCCCCTGCCGGCATCACCACAATCCCATCCACATTGCGTTCAATGAATATCTGGAGCTTTCGCTTCTCCTCTTCCACTGAATCGTTGGAAGAGGTGATGATCAATGAATATCCGTGCGGAGCCAGGCAGCGTTCCATTGCCTCGACAACTTCCATGAAAAAGATGTTGGAGAGTTCTGGAGCGATAATACCGATCGTCTTGGTATGCCGAAACTTGAGGGAACGTGCCACCTCATTACGGTTGTAGCCAAGCGTATCCATGGCGTCCAATACTTTTTTTTTTGTGTGTATGTTTACAGAATCCCCATGGTTGAGGACACGAGAAACTGTAGCAATAGACACATTCGCTGCTCTTGCAACATCTTTGATGGTAGGGGATGCCATGATGGTCTCCTCAGAAAAAGGGGTCAGCCGGTACAAATGCCGGTGACCCCCCAAACTTATGAGATGCAATCTCTGTTCAACGGTTCATCAATCGTAGATCAAACCCTTGATGTCTGCATCATCCATGTTCTGATAGTTGTAGAACTTTGCACCGGTGTCGACATCAGCAACAGGTTCACCCTTGTAGGCTTTGTATGCCAGTTCGACTGCTTTGTATCCAATCTGGTAGGGGTCTTGGGTAATGGAACCGAGGAAGTATTGCTGGCGAACCGCATTCTTCTGTGCAGCGCCTGCATCATACCCGATAACCACCACATCCTTGAATGCGGAATTGCTCTTCAAGGTTGCTCCATCGTTGGTTGCAGCAAGAAGACCCTTGACCGTTGCTTCATTGGAACAGAAGATTCCCAGAACATTGTCACTGGTTACCTTGTTCAGCATTGCCTGTGCTGCATTGGTTGCATCAGTCATGGCGGCAGAAGCGGGGACAATCATCTCAATAAAGACTTTTCTTCCCTTGGTTGGGCTGTCTGCAGCAATGTAGGCAGTGTTTCCAATTACTGCAATATCACTCTTGCCAAGTGAAGTGTTCTCGTCAATCAACTTGATCATGGTGTCTCTGAAGCCCTTTCCACGGCTAAGCAGCGATTCACCTGAAGCGTCCTGATTCATGACGACAATCTTGACGGGCTTGGCGATTGAAGCAGCTTCAATTTTGCCTTTGATCACTTCAAACATCTTCTCGGCAGCCATACCTGCTGCGGCATAGTTGTTGGTTGATGCATTTGCCCAGATTGAACCTTCTGGAGCTTCTGGTACGCCAGAGTCAAATCCGATGACAGGAATACCTTGGCTCTTGGCCTGCTGGAGCTGGTCAAGCACACTGCTGGTATTCAATGCTGCCAAGGCAATTGCCACAGGGTTCTTTGCCATTGCATTATTGAGCATCTCAACTTGGATTTGTACATCACTTTCTGAAGGAGGGCCTTCAAAGGTAATATCAACCCCATAATCTGCAGCAGCCGCATTGGCACCCAGTTTCACTTGCTGCCAGAAATCATGTTGTTCCCCTTTTGAAACAACAGCGATATAAGGCTTTTGCTCCTTTACTCCTTCCGCAAACAGAACAGTGGAAGTAAGCAACACTAGAACCATTAGAACGACTAAGGTCTTCTTCATACTAATCCTCCTGTTTTCTACCGGATCCAATAACCCGGATTTGCTATATACAACGGATGTATTCCGTTATCTCTTTACGAATGCCTTCTCTTTTTTGCGCAGCTCTGCTCTGTGTGTTTTTTCTTCCCGTCTCAGAGCACGATATTGTGCACGCATTTCCAGACGAAGCTCGGCAAGTTTCTTCTCTATCTCTGTTTTGGCTGCAGGATCAGCAGAGGACAATTCTGCCTTCAGTTGAGAGATCTTCAGCAGCATTTCCTCCTTGTACCTGTCAGACTCGGAGAGAATGCGAACCTCAGAAGATTTTTTCGTTCGATAGATATCGAGCATGACAGCGCCCAGAACAACTACACCAGTAAAGAACGTCTGGTATTGTGACTGTAGATCCATCGATGGCAATCCAGCGCGTAATACACTCATGATATACACACCAATCATTGTCCCGAAGACTGAACCTGCACCTCCACTAAGACTGGTTCCCCCGATAACGGTTCCTGCTATGGCATACAATTCAAAACCCTGGCCTTGGGCAGGCATAACGGTGGTGTAGACTGCAGCAAAGGCAATACCGCCGATACCGGCAAGGAAACCGCTGATCACATAGGCCATCATTTCCCATTTTGCGACATTAATACCGCTAAGACGTGCTGCTTCCTTGTTTGATCCAACGGCGAAAATATATCGCCCCATCTTTGTTCTGGTAAGAATGATATAAGCAATGAATGCTGTACCGAAGAGTACGATGGCACCGGTGGGGTAGGAGGTATTATCCTCCGCGATAAACTTGAATATTCCCTTGAACCAGCTATCTTCTGCCCCACGAGCCGGGAAGGTAGCACTGCGCACATTCGATACAATGGATCCGGTACCCAAGCTGATCATCATGGTGCCGAGGGTTGCGATGAAAGGTGGCAACTTCAGTCGGCTTACCATGATGCCATTGAAAAGACCAAAGGATGTTGCAACCACAATGATGAGGATCAATGAAATCCACATTGGCCATCCCCATGTCTTGTATGCTGTCCCACCAATGATGGTCGCTGCCATCATCACTGTACCACAAGAGAGATCAATTCCACCGGTAATGATGACAAAGGTAACCCCGATGGCCAGAAACCCAATATAATAGGAAGAGTCAAGGATGTTTACCAATGTCGTATAGGAGAAGAAGTTCCTGCCAAAGAGCGCAAAGAATGCGTAGATGATAACGAGAGCCAGTGGTGCAAGCAACTTTTGGAGATTCAATCCTTTCTTTTTTTTCAACTCAACCAAATCCTTCGTTTTCATCTAGGGTTACTCCTATCCATGTTGTGTAGCCAATTCCATGATCTTTTCCTGGGTTGCCTCTTCTATTGGAAGCATCCCAGTGAGTTTTCCTTCACACATTACCGCAATTCGGTCACTCATTCTCAGAATCTCATTCAGTTCACTGCTGATCATGATGATGGACTTGCCTTCCTTGACGAGTTCATTCATCAGGTGATAGATCTCACTCTTTGCCCCTACATCGATCCCCCGTGTTGGTTCATCGAAGATGAGGATGGAGCAGTTCTTGATCAGCCACTTTGCGATAACCACTTTCTGCTGGTTGCCCCCAGAAAGATTTTGTACGAGCTGGTCCAGTGAGGGTGTCTTTACATTGAGTTTCTCTACATTCTCTGCAGCAATCTGATGTAGTTTGGAGCGAGGAAGGAAGAGGTTGGGGCAGAGGTCTTCGTACGAAGCCATAATGGCATTGGATTCGACAGAGAGCTTGATTGCCAGACCAAAACGTTTTCGATCTTCTGATAGGTATCCAATGCCATTGAGTACAGCATCTTCTGGACTTTCAATGAGTGTCTTCTTTCCATTGATATAAATCGAACCAGAGGCTTTATCAGCACCAAAGAGAGCTCGCATCGTCTCAGTCCTACCCGCACCCATGAGTCCAGAAAATCCGAGAATCTCTCCCTTATGCAACTCGAATGAGATGTTCTGTACAAGTTTGCCCGCATTAAGATTCTCAACCTTCAGGACAACTGGTGCATTATCGGGAACATTGCTTTTTGCTTTAGGCTGTTCATAGATTACCCGTCCAACCATCATGTTGATCATCTCATCCTTGCTTAACTCCTTGGTCAGTTTGGTCCCCACATATTCACCATCCCTGAGTACGGTAACCCGGTCGGTGATGATACCGATTTCATCAAGACGGTGGCTGATATAGATCATGCCAACACCTTTCTTGGCCAAATCTCTCATGATGGTAAACAGGTCCTTGATCTCCCGATCAGTCAAGGCAGCGGTAGGCTCGTCGAGTATCAATATTTTCAGGTTATGGGAAACAGCCTTTGCAATTTCTACCATCTGTTGCTTGCCAACGGTAAGATCC
>NZ_JAEKNT010000219.1 GCF_016406725.1 Sphaerochaeta sp. S2
AGAATGAGATCGAGGTCCTCATCTCTTATCTGTTCATTGGAAAAACTTCGCACGCTTCTACGTGAGAGGATATGGTCAGTGATTGTATTCATGGTAAGCCTCCTTCTGTCTATGGTACCTCTTCCCAGAATACCTTCCAATAGGGTATGGTATGGCATCCATGAAATACTTGATACAGCTTGCACTTATTTTTGGTCTCTGTCTGGTGGGGGATGTCATTTCCTTGGTGCTCCCGTTTACCCTTCCTTCCAGTGTGATCAGCATGTTGCTGATTCTTGTACTGCTCTCCAGTGGGTTGCTCAAAGAGCACCAGATACAAGAGAGTGCTGACTTCATGCTCAAGAACATGACGTTCTTTTTCATTCCTCCTGTGGTAGGGATCCTGAGGTACTCCTCATTGGTCCAGAGTATCTGGTGGCAGTTGCTTGTGGTGAATCTGGTCTCGTTGTTTGCTTGTTTTGCTGCGAGTAGCTGGACAGTGGTCCTGGTTCAGTTCGTACAGAAGAGGATAAGGGAGAGAAAACATGCTTGAGATTCTTAGCTCTCCATTGTTTGGGATATCCCTCTCGGTCTTTGCCTTCCAGGCAGGGGTTTTCATCAACAAGAAACTGAAAAACCCTTTGGCAAACCCACTGGTGATTGCCATGCTGATCATCATTGCTGTACTGCTCATTTTTGATATCCCTCTGGACGCCTATGAAGAGGGTTCCTCAGTAATCTATATGTTCCTTACCCCGGTCACTGCTGTGCTCGCCCTGTCAATCTACCGACAGAGGGATGTCCTGAGGCAGGCCTTTTTCCCGATAGTCCTGGGGACTTTGGCTGGAGCCTTGGCTGCTCTTTTCTCCGTGGTAGTGACATGCAACCTGCTTGGTTTGGATAGGACAATTCTGGCAAGCCTGCTCTCCAAATCAGTAACCACCCCAATAGCAATCGCTTTGACTGAACAGTTCGGTGGTCTTCCCCCATTGACCATTGCTTCCACCCTCATCAGCGGGGTTGCGGGAAATTTGCTCGCTCCAGTGCTTGCAAAACTCTTTGGGATCAAGGATGCCCTTGCGCACGGGGTCGGCATAGGGGCCTGTTCCCACGCACTTGGTACCAGCAAGGCCTTGGAGATAGGCGGTGTACAGGGTGCCATGAGCAGTATCTCTCTCTCTTTCTCAGCCCTTTGGACGGTTCTGCTTGCTCCGTTGTTTTTCTGATTTGATGATGCGCCCCATGGGGACAAACCCTTCCCCAAGTGCCTGATAGGTCTCGTGTACAAACATGAATGCCTTGGGGTCCTCTTCGTGTACAATCTGTGTCAGGTGGTTTATCTGTTGGTTGTGAACCACAGCCAAGAGGAGCTTTCTCTCCTTCTGTGTAAAGACACCAACACCGTTTATCAGAGTGCCTCCATGTCTTAGCTCTGTGATGATACGCTTTCCAATTGAATCATAATTTTCACTGACGATATAGGCTGTTTTTGCGTATTTGGTCCCAAGGTTCATTACCATGAAATTCACCATCTGTCCTGAGATGTAGAGCGTGATGATCGCAAAGAGAGCACGCTCCAGGCCAAAGACAAGCGCACCTGCGATAATGATAAGCCCATCACAGAGGAAGAGTGCTGTTCCCAGGGCAAGCGGTGTATAGCGGTTGATGATCTGGGCAAGGATATCAGTACCTCCAGTGTTTGCCCCTGATCGCATTACAATCCCAATACCACTTCCAAGCAGGACTCCTCCGAAGATAGCTGAGAGGAGCGTATCCATCCTATCCACGTAGGGTAATATCCCGTCATAGTTGGTGAGTTGGCCCATAAGGCTGACCCAAAGACTGAGCAGTATCGTTCCTGCCAGACTCTTTGCTCCATAGAGACGACCAAAGATTCTCAGCCCTATGAAAAAGAGTGGAAGACTTATCAGAAGCATGACCAATCCTGTATCAAACCCAGTTACATGGTAGAGGATGGTTGCAACGCCGTTGACCCCTCCACTGGCAATTCTTGCAGGAGTGATGAATAGGGCAATTGCTGCGCCTGCCACTGCTGTTCCCAGGACAAGATAGAGCGCCTCGATAACGAGGCGCCCGGTGTGTGAGTGCTGCATATCAGCATCCATCCTATTGTACGTACTTGATCAACGTCGCTCGAATTGCTCCCTTTCCTGCTATCAACTCAGCAAAGTAGGAGAGCACCAAGTCTGCCATATCAATCTCTTGAAGGTTAACACCCCAGATGGATTCGTCCTTGAGCAGAGCTTCCAATGCAGGGAAAGGACCCTTCATCCCAATCTTGATATCCTTGAGATAGGCCTGTGCCTCTTCAAGACGTGGGTCAGAGCTTGGGGTGAATGGGGTAAGATCATCATCCAGTCCCATAAGGTAGCGTAGCCATCCAGCGAATACCAAGGGGATGAGCTTCAAGTCTTTAACGTCCAGCTTATCACTGGCAAGGTATGACTTGATGGTCTCTCCGAACCTGATCGCAAGTTTCTGGCTGGTATCAGTTGCAATTCTCTGAGGGGTGTCTGGCATGAAGGGGTTGGGGAACCTGACGGTGAGCACTTCATCAATGAATGCCTTGGGGTCAAGAATTCCGGGATCGGTTACCACCGGCATCCCTTCCTCATAGCCGATGATTTCCACCATCCTCTTCAACTGTGGGTCCCTCATCTCCTCACTGATGAGTGAGTGTGAAAGCAGACAGCCATAGATGGCGAGGCTTGTATGCAGGGGATTCAAGCAGGTGGTTACCTTCATCCTCTCAACCTTATTGACAGTATCCCTGTCAGTGAAGTAAACACCGACTTCCTCGAGTTGGGGCCTGCCGGCAGGGAAATCATCCTCAATGACCAGGTACTGAGGTTCCTCTGCATTTACGAATGCCGCTGTATAGGTGTTCTTGTCGGTGATAACCAGTGAGGTGTCCTCAAATCCATCGGCCTTGAGCATCGCTTCAACCTTTGCATCTGGACGTGGGGTGATCTTGTCGATCATGGACCAGGGAAAGGAGACATCCCTCTGGAGATATGAGACGAAGCCCTCTTTCACCAGGCCTTTTTCTTCCCATGCCTGGGCAATGGTCATGACAGCGTCCTGGAGCTTTTCCCCGTTGTGTGAACAGTTGTCCATGCTTACAAGGGCAAGCTTGCCCCCATCAGCCAAATAGCGTTCATACATCAGTGAAACAAGCCTTGGAAGGAACATGATATTCTTTTCTGGCCCTGAGAGAAGGTCCTTCTCGATTGCAGGGTGGAATGATCCATCCCCACGCTTGAGAGCGTACCCTTTCTCCGTGATGGTGAAACTCACCATCTGAAGGGAAGGGGAGCGAAAGGTCTTCTGGAAAAATGCCCACTCTTTGGAGAACTGCTAGTCACATTTGTAGGCTGCTGCGACAGAGGCAATGACTTCCTTGGCGATGGATCCATCACTCTTGAGGGTTACCATCAGGGTCATATTGTCGTGTTTCTCATAGACCTCGTCGATGATCTGGTAGTCAAAGCCTTCCCCTACGATGATGCCTGTCTCTGCAAGTCCTTTGCTAAGGAGTCTCTGTTGGAGTGCTGCGGGGAAAATGCGGAAAATATTTCCTGCACCAAAATGCACCCAGGTAGGTTGCTTCTCCGTCTTCTGTACCATTGATGAGCGATCATAGGATGGCAGGATATACCCTTTGTCTTCCCATTCGCTTCTGTTCTGTAATCCAGTATTGGTTAGTTTCATGAAGGCCTCCAGGCTTGTTGGTGTTGGAACTGAAGTGGAGCGTACGTCCTCTCCTGTTTGAAGTATTCAGGGTATCGACCAACCATCAATTCAGTTTCCTGTAATAGTTTTGAAAGGTGTTTATCCTCAAGGTTGAGGATGGCATCAAGTTGTTTGTGCTTGAGTGCATTCAGCATCAGACGGTGTTGCTCAATAATATCTGCAAGGACATTTTTCTGATAAAAGGAGAGAAGCCGAATCCTGTGGTGGTTTCCGCCTTGGGCGAGGATGATATTCCAGATGCGTTGCATGCCAATGGCCTGGAAGATGATTGCGTGGAAGGTGTTGTCAGCTTCCAGGAATTTGATGAAATCATCCCCTATTGCATACGCTGCCTGTTCTTCAATTGCAGCTTCCATAGCCTTGAAATGATCTTCACGTGCCACGTAGATGAATTTCTTGACTGCATGGTCTTCAAGGCTTTTGCGCAAAAAACGTTCCTCTTCAACCTGCTTCAGATTGATGAGGGAGACTCGGGTTCCTTTTTGTGGAAAGATATCTACCAGGTTGTCAGAGCTCAATCTCATGAGTGCATCCCTGACAGGAGAGCGACTGACCTGCAACTGCACGGAGAGCTGTTGCAGGTTCAACTCCTCTCCCGGCTTGAAGCGCAGGGAGAGAATTTCGTCCCGAAGGGTCTGATAGATTTCCTCAGATGCAGTAACACGGACTATCTGTGCCATACTATTTCCTCTGGTCACTTTTCTGAATAGCCTCGTAAAGCCCGAGAATGTAGGATGCACCGAGTGCACGGTCATACAATCCATAGCCGGGCATTGCCACTTCTCCCCAGATCATTCTTCCATGGTCTGGTCGAGCTGGTCCTTCGAAGCCGATATCATAGAGTGCTTTTACGATCTCATAGAGATCAAAGGAACCATCGCTTGAGAGGTGGGCTGCTTCCTCAAACACTCCCTCTCCAAAGTGATGCAGGTTCCTGATATGGGCAAAATGGATTCTTCCTGGTAGAGAGCGGATAATACCGGGAAGGTCGTTCTTTGGATTGGTTCCAAAAGATCCTGCACAGAAGGTGAGTCCATTGAATGGTGCATCAACAGCTTTCATGACCTTCAGGATTTTCTCCTTGCTGGTAATGATCCTTGGCAGGCCAAACACTGGCCAGGCTGGATCGTCCGGATGGATTGCCATCTTGATCCCGTAGGTCTCACAGGTTGGCTGGATTGCTTTGAGGAAATACACAAGGTTCTCAAAGAGTTTTTCATCAGAGACATCCTTGTACGCTTCCATCAGCTCCTTGATCTTTGCAAGGCGCTCTGGTTCCCAGCCTGGCATCTCAAAGCCCTGGGAGCTGTTGTTCGTCTGGTCGAGGAAAGACTGTGGATCGATTCCATCCACCACTTTCTGGTCATATGCCAATACCGTGCTTCCGTCACTTCTCATCTTGGCAAGTTCAGTCCTGGTCCAGTCAAAGACCGGCATGAAGTTGTAACAGACGGTGGTAATTCCTTCCTTGCCGAGGTTCTCAAGGGTCTGGATGTAGTTGGCGATGTATTTGTCGCGATCTGCTCCACCGATCTTGATGGCGTCATGAATGTTGACGCTCTCAATACCAAGTACTTTCAAGTCAGCAGCTTCAACCTCTTTCTTGAGCTCCTGGATTCTTTCAATCGGCCATACTTGTCCAGCGGGAATATCGTAGAGGGTGGTGATAACCCCTTCAACGCCTGGAATCTGGCGGATCTGTTGTAGGGTAACGGTATCGTGCTTTGAGCCGAACCAGCGAAGTGACATATGCATCATGAGTGGTGCCTCCATATATGTTATACTAATAGTCTAACATACTAATATATTAGAGGCAATACCCCGATATATATTCTTTCCATAAATCCGTGAGAACTATCTTCGGTCGCCCATTACCAACATAGAAGCGGTGCGGTCCAGGAATAGGGTGCACTCTTTCTTTGTCCTGAGCGCAGCACAAGGGGAGTAAACCCCTATCTGGTCATAGAGACACATGGCCACCGCACGTGCTTTTCTTTGGTCGGGTACGGAGCAGATAAGGTGTTTGGCTTTCAGAATCTGTCTTACAGACATGGTGATGGCTTTTGAGGGAACCTCATCAATCTTTGAGAACCACCCTTCGCTTACCTGTTGCCTTCTGCATCGGTCCTCAAGCTCAACCACAATGTATGGGTCGTCGGTTTCAAAATTGGCAGGAGGGTCGTTGAACCCGATATGTCCGTTTTCCCCAATACCAAGGAAGGAGACATCCACTTTTTTCTTTCTGATGAGGGCGTTAAGACGATTGACCTCTTCTTCCAAATTTTCTGCATCTCCGTTGATCTGGTGAAATGCACCAAGGTGGGTTACTTTCTCGACAAAGCGATTGTTCAGGTAATAACGGAAACTGGAAGAGTGGGTGTCTGGAAGGTCTACATATTCAGCCAAGCCGAATGCCTCCACCTTGCTCCAGTCAATGTCTGCTTTTGCAAGATGTTCGTAGAGGGAGAATTGACTTAAACCGGTTGCGACGGATATGACAGCATGGCCTTTCTTATCGATTGCATCCTTGATAATGGCAATGCCCAGCTTTGCTGCCTGGTAGCCCATATCATGTTTGTCTTCGCAAATGGTTACACGCATCTATTGTAGTTCTCCTTACCCTTCAGTCTAACAAAAGTGCTGTACTGGGTATAGAGGCTTAGAGAAAGGCTTCTTCTGAGCTTGGATGGGTTGTATTCCAACTCTTTGTATCAATAATGAGCTGTTTGGTAACTTCCTTAGCACCATAGGGGGCAAAGAGTTTTTCCATTCCTAGGAACCCAGATGCCAAGGTAATTACAACCTTCTGGTAGTGGAATCGAGCCATCTGACGGCTGAATGAGTCGAAAAGGAGACGGAAAAGGCCAAGACCACGGTATTCAGTCTTGACTCCAAAGAGAGGGACTTCCACGAGATAGTCGGCAAGCATGGTGTAGGAGAGGAAGGCTGCCAGACTTCCATCCTGTGCTTTGGCCAAGTAGAAATGATCGAGTTCGTCGAGTTCCAGGTGACGCATCAAAACTATACTTGCAATGCGGTCTTCTTCACTGCCTGCCTCAAGTTCAGTTACCAATGATTGGACCATATTCATGATCTCTTCGGTTACCGGTCCTTCAAGGGTTTCAAAGGTGAAGTCCTCCAACAGGATGTCTTCAGTGAGTTCTGTCTCTTCATCGCTTAACTCCAGCAGTTGGGTAAGGCTCTCCTGTTCCCTGTACCAGGAGACAACCACACGCTTAAGTTGTTCATCACGGAAACTGAACCATTTTCGCTCCAGTATTGGTGTCTCAGAGAGTGTGTCCTTGAACTTTCTGAATACCCCCCTCCCGCTCTGTAGGGCGGCAAGAAGACGGGATCGGTAGAGGGGATTCCTTACCCTGTTTGCAAACATTTCCATGAGATGGAAACCATCCGATGGTTCCCAGTCAGGTATGGGAATGAACCGGTTCTCGCGCTCTTCTTCATCAATATCATCGAGATATTGTATCTCATCCTCTCTCACGAGAAACTCATCCTTGAGATCAAGGAAGTAAAAGTTCGCTTGATCCTCCATCGCAAAGATGATGGAATCGAGGAGATCCCTACTTAAAACAGGCAAACGATATGATACATGTTCATTATCCATAGGTCTATGATAGCCCGCCAAGAAGGGGGGCGACAAGTGCGTTCGCCTTGACATTAGCGGTAAAAGATACGAATATTAGTACTGTTATTCCAATACAGTAATTAGGAGAATATTCATGAGCATTATTGAATTTATCGAAGCCAGGGAAATCCTTGACTCACGTGGTAACCCCACCGTTGAAGTAGATGTCATTCTTGAGGATGGTTCCATGGGCCGTGCAGCAGTTCCTTCTGGTGCTTCCACCGGAGTCCACGAAGCTGTAGAGCTGCGTGATGGGGACAAGAGCCGCTATCTTGGTAAGGGCGTTTTGAAGGCTGTAGACAATGTCAACAACATCATCGCACCTGAACTCGAAGGTATGGATTCTCTTGACCAGGTTGCTATCGACCGCGCTATGATTGCTCTTGACGGTACTCCAA
>NZ_JAEKNT010000220.1 GCF_016406725.1 Sphaerochaeta sp. S2
AGAGTAAACAGGCCAAGATGAGAATCTTGTTCAATAGGAACGACGCCAGTTCAGACAGATCCAATCTTGGCCGTTTGGGATTCTGTGACAATTCTTCCTGCGAACCGGTACCCGTACCGGTTCCTTCTTCATCTCGTGATCTGAACACAATTCTGTAGACACTTTCCGACCAAGTCTCGCAAGATCCATCTCTCAAACTGTGTGGAAAGTGTGACAATTCTTCCTGGTACTTGAAATTCTGGTTCCGATAATCATCAGAAAAAATAAGGTTGACCATTTTTGGTCAACCTTTGTTGTTGATTGTATTAGAATCCTTTTGAGTGATATATGATCTTTAGATAGCTTTAAACTCAAAGGTCATTGTAGATTCATAGTCATCTGCAACAAGTGCATTAGCCCAGTCATTAGCATCTAATTCAACTGCAAGTGATGCATATGTTTTGGTGATAGCGGTTGCTTCAGTCACACTAATTGCAACAGGTTCAGATCCAACAGTAATGGCATTTGATGCGGTGTGGCTCACTGCAGTAGATGCTCCCTCTTCTGTCATATACAATGTGTAATCAATTGTAGTTGAAACAGCCTCAGAAGAAAGAACTTCAATATTGTTAAGAAACACATTAAAATTCTCATTGTTGCTGTTTACATGCAAGTAGGCAATTGGAGTGTCCTTCTTATTTGTATTATCTACACTGATTGCGTCCGTTTCTCCAATTAAGCTTCCAATAGTAGTCCAAGTGGGTTCATCAGAAGTTGTAGTAACTCCAAGGTAAGTAATATCAGAAATCAAAGTATTAATTTCTAAGCTTGCAGTTTCACCATCAGCAAACACGCCAGCCATTCCGATTACCAGTACCAATAAGATAGCAATAGTCTTTTTCATATCATTCATCCTTTTAAGGGCCTTGCCCTTGTGCAAGTTATTAAGCTCTTTTCCCTAAGCTTGTTTGTATATTAATAACAAAGGAGACTTATGTCAATACTAAACTAAAAAAAGTTTGAAAAAACCTGAGAATTTTTTTATAAATTTTTAATTATATAAATTATATAGATTTAAGAAATATCCATCTTATTCCAACTTGTGACAAATGGGTGTGGTTAAGACAGTATTCCATCAGTTTACACTTTTTGTCGGGGTCTTGAGTAAGAGCTAATTGGGGTACATATACCCTACTTACGTTATAAGTACGGTGGAAGCATAAGCCGGTTTTTCTGTATGAACTTGAATAAATATTCAGCTATAAGCGGTATTTTTAGTCGGTTAGCGCTTTTTATGAGTAAATACACAGGCAATATGCATGGATCGTGTAAGAACCCTTGCAAGCTGATATATGCCAGGGTTATTGATATATATATATATATATATA
>NZ_JAEKNT010000221.1 GCF_016406725.1 Sphaerochaeta sp. S2
AATGAAAGGAGTTCCTCTTTTACTTAACGGAGCAATTAAAATTGTAAGGGAAGATAAAAAAGGAGAAGAAATCTTGTTATATTTTTTGGAAAGAGGAGATACTTGTGCCAGCTCTTTTGCGAGTGCTATATCTAACAATAAATGTGGAATTAGAGCCATAGCCGAAAAAGAATCGGAAATTATTTTTCTGCCAAAAGAAAAATTAGACGAGTGGTTGGTTAAATATAAGTCTTGGAGAAATTTTGTAATTGATAGTTACAATATTCGACTTAATGAAATGATGGAAACTATTGACACATTGGCATTTATGAGAATGGATGAGCGTTTGTATAAATATTTGACAGATAAAGCTCAAATTTTGAGAGAAACATCTCTAAACACAACACATCAAGATATTGCTTACGATTTACATACATCGCGTGTTGTTATTTCAAGATTGTTAAAACAACTTGAAAATGAAGGTAAAATCAAGCTTAACAGAAATAAAATTGAGATTTTAGAATTCTAACTTATGTAACAATAGTTACAAAGATGCGCGATTTATACAATACATTAGATTATACTAACTAAAAATAATAATTATGGAATTTATAAGTCAACCTTGGGCTTGGTATGTTGCAGGCCCTGTAATTGCGTTGGTCATGTTTTTACTTTTCTACTTTGGCGAACGCTTTGGAGTTTCTTCAAACCTTGAAACATTTTGCTCTATTGGTGGTGCGGGAAAATTTGTAGATTATTTTAAAATTGACTGGAAACAAAATGTGTGGAACTTAATTTTTATTGCTGGTTCAATTGTTGGTGGTTTTATTGCTACCCAATGGCTTTCAACTACAGAAGTAGTAGCTATAAACACACAAACGGTTAAAGATTTAGCCGATATAGGTATTGCTAATGCAGGAACATCTTATTTGCCCGATGAGATTTTTAGTATAGAAACTATGCTAACACTTAAAGGTTTTATTATTTTGATAGTAGCAGGGTTTATGGTTGGTTTTGGAGCACGATGGGCAGGTGGATGTACATCCGGACATGCTATTGTGGGATTAAGTAATTTAGAAATTCCTTCTGTAATATCAGTCATTGGATTTTTTATAGGTGGTTTAATAATGACC
>NZ_JAEKNT010000222.1 GCF_016406725.1 Sphaerochaeta sp. S2
CGTTCATGTATCATGATAATACCTTTTTGGTATTTGTAAAGAGAAAGATGTTCTTTGAACAAAGTTTTTTAAAACATTTGGAGGTACTGTTCTATATTACACGCTTGGTTTTCCACTTCCCCCGGGCAAACCGGGTGATGAAACAGATGCTTCTGAAGATCCAGTCAATATACATGCCAAACCATACCCCGTAGATTCCCCACCCGAAGAGTATTGCCAGAAGGTAGCTCATGCCAACCCTGCTTGCCCACATGCTCACCATGGATACAACCATGGTAAACTTGGCATCTCCTGCGGCCCGCAGGAAATTGGGAAGGGAGAATGCTGTTGGCCAGAGAATGGAACTGAAGATCATGGCTGAGCGAATAACGTTTGATGCAAGTTCGGTCGCCTCAACTGAGAGATTGAAGATCAAGACGATTCTTGGAGCGAAGATGAATACAGGGATTGCCACGATGATCATGGCAATATATGCAGCAAAGAGCAGCCTCTTCCCGTAGAAGACTGCCTGGTCTGGACGCTTTGCCCCGACTGCCTGTCCGATAACGGTGATCGAGGCCAGACCGATTGCCCCGCCAGGAATATTAACGAAGGATGCTACTGAGTTTGCAATGGCATTGGCTGCAATGGATGCTGTACCGAAGGCAGCAATGAATCCTTGCACAAGCAGTTTTCCAATCTGGAAAACGGAACCCTCAATCCCATTGGGGATACCTATATGCAGGATTCGTTTGATCATATCCCAGCGAAGGGACCAATGGCGATAGTTTCTCACTGAGATCTGATTGGTTGGATTGGTCAGTAATGCAAGGATGATCGCACTACCAATGATACGGCTGAGCAAAGTGCCTAGACCTGCACCAATTACACCCAGATGTAGGGCAAAGATGAAGTAGGCATTTCCTGCGACATTCACCAGATTCATGACCAGACTCACCCACAGTGAGATCTTGCTGTTTCCCATGGAGCGAAACAATGCCGCCGATGCGTTGTATGCAGCGAGAAAGGGTAGGGAGAGAAGGATATATATGAAGTAGGTTGCTCCACCTTCGAGAACTGATGTTTCAATCGATCCAAAGATAAAACTGATAATCTGCCTCCTGAATGGCATGCAGAGTATGAGCAGAAAGATTGAAACAAGCAGGGAGAGCAGTATCAGTTGCTTGGCTGCTGCATTGGCCGATGCATTATCCCTGTTTCCCAGATATTGGCTTGCAACCACTGCTCCGCCGGTAGCGAAGGCTGCAAAGAGCTGGACGATCAAAATGGTGATTGAATCCACCAAGCTGATGGCGCTTACAGCGCTTTCTCCGGCCGATGCAATCATGACCGTGTCAGCCATCCCGATGGAGACCATAAGCACTTGCTCGATGATAAGAGGAATAATAAGAGTATACAGAAAACGGCGGGAGAACATGGGCTCCAACGCCGTTTCCTGAAGGGTGGGTTTCACTATACTACCTCTTGCCCCTCTCTCTTGGTGAGGGCAACGCTGACAACCCGTTAATCGGTAAGCAGTCCTTCGTCATTGTCAAAGTTTTTCTTGCGTAGGTCCTTGAACCTGCGTACCAGCTCTTCCACTGTGAGGCTTGCCTTCTGTTCTCCGGCAACATCGAGGATGATGGACCCTTC
>NZ_JAEKNT010000223.1 GCF_016406725.1 Sphaerochaeta sp. S2
GCATATGAGTATGCTGCCGAGGGGCATCAGGATGTAGTAAAGGTGATGATTGAATTCTAAAAACCCAATGAGATGAAAAGAAGTGAAAGGAGGTACCGACAACCTCCTTTTTTCTATGTACCAATGGCAAGAAAGCTATCAAAAATCAATACCGACAGCAGAGAGTGAAATATTACAAACAAAACCAAATATAGCACTAATTCGAAAACAAAAGAAAGTTTTTATATAATTTTTACAAATAAAAAAAACCTTTTGTTTGACAAACACAAAAACTCATGGTGTAATTACCATACAGATACGATGTATGATGTTTGGGATGTAATAATTCCAAACAAAAGGAGGCTTTATGAAAAAGGCAATGACGATTGTATTGATGCTTCTGATGGTCACTGGGTTTGTGTTTGCTGCCCCTAGTGCGGAAGAAGGCCCGAAAAAGCCCGATTCCCTGACGGTGGTGGTCCCCAATACAACCATCATGGAACCCATGGAACGGATCTTTGAGAAGTACACTGCGAAGACCGGTATTGAAGTGGAACTCCAGGCAATACCTGCTGGTGAGGAATATGGAAGATTGTTGCAGACTCGCTTTGCAACCAAGGACTTCCCTGATCTTTTCACGATGGATCCAGGAACCAAGCAGTACACTAAGTTTGGCGTTGACCGCTTGCTCGAAATGACTGGTGACCCACTCTTTGAGAATGTGCTTGAAGCCTCCTTGGATTTCCAGCTCTACCAAGGAAAACTCTACGGTGCTCCATGGGGAGGAACTGGCACCTACGGTGTGTATTATAACAAGGATGTCTTTGCAGCCATCGGTGCTGATGTACCCAAGAACTATGCTGACTTCTTGAATATTCTCAAGAAAGCAAAAGCTGCTGGATACATGCCAATCTATGAAGCTGCAAAATCAGAGTGGCCCCTCCAGGTATTCTCACTGATTGCTTGGCCTTCCTTTGTGGATCCAGCCATCGGAGATGAGGGCGTACGGAAACTTGAGAAGAACGAACTTCGTCTGAACGAAATTCCTGCCCTCAAGGATGTATTCTCCAGATACGTCGCACTTCGTGATGCAGGGCTCTTCCAGGATAATTATCAGTCGGGAACATACGACGAACAGATGGAAATGCTTGCCACAGGAAAGGCTGCCGTTGCATTCCAGATCAGCAACTTCATTCCTTCCCTCATGAGCAAATTCGGTGAGGATTACATTTCTGAGAAAATTGGTTGGTTCCCACTCCCTAGTGACACTGATGACGGAGTAGCAATGCTTACCCCAGCTCACCAGATTCTCGTTCCTTCTGAAGGGAAATACACTGATTATGCGATGGATCTGGTACGATTCATGACTGAGGTGGAAAACCAGAACATCTACTTCGAGTACAACAACGGAATTCCTGTTTACAAGGGTGTTGAGAAAGAACTGCTTCCCTTCGAAGAAACTGTTCTCTCCTACGACCAGGCAGGAAAGGCAAAGATCAATGTCCAGAACAGGCTTTCTTCCTCCTTTACTGACTTCCCGAAGATTCTTCAGAATCTCCTGATCACCAGTGATGTTGAAGAGGCTGTTAATATGATGGATGAGAATTACCGCAGAACCGGAAAGGCTCGCGCCCTTCCTGGATTCTAAACAAAGGCCGTATTATCAAGCACTAGGCCTTTCGGGGCCTAGTGCTTTCTTCTAAACTCCACCCCGTCCAGAGGTACCCATGATACGTT
>NZ_JAEKNT010000224.1 GCF_016406725.1 Sphaerochaeta sp. S2
GTATAGCTTTTCAGTATGCTGCCTACATGCTTCATCAAAGCCTTGGTACCAGGCAATCCATACGGTGATGTTGGAATGGTTTCACCCAGTAGTTCACTCCAATCATCGGGAATATAGAAGTCTTTTCCGATCAGACTCACCAAAGAAGCCATCTCCTGATGGGTGTGTATAACACAGTTCACCTTTGGATGCGTTCTATAGACCAAGGCATGGATTCCCTTCTCTGATGAAGGTTTCAGGGAACCTGTATAGCTGAGATCATCTTGCGAGACCAATACCAATTGATCCTCCGTCAACTGGTCATAAGACTTACCGCTGGGGGTAATAAGGAATTGATTATTCCCTACCCTACAGCTGATATTTCCCCATGTTCTTGCAACCAACTGTGAGGCAACCAATTTCTTCGTAGCTTCCAGTACTGCCTGTTTTGCTTCCTGAAGTTCCATACATCAATCCTTGATACACTCAATCTGGGAAAATACCCGGTCGAAGGCTTTCAGTGACTCGTCAATCATCTCTTCAGTGTATGCTGCACTGGTGTAGAGCCTGCTTCCCGCCAACGTTACCAACCCTTCAGCCATATAAGCTGCTCCCATATACTCCATTTCTTTTTTTCTCTTTGCTGTTTCTGCGATTACATGGGGGATGGTCCACGGTTTCTTCCAATTGACGGAGAAGTGCATGGTTCCAACCGTCTCCAGATGACAGATGGAGCCTTGGTTGAATGCCACAAACGGGAGTGAATGCTTTTCTATGAGTGTTTGCAGTCCCTTTGTAAGTCGGTCCCCCATGAGACCGGCTCTTTTGCAGGCATCACTCTTGTCTATCTCCTCCAAGGTATAATACCCGGCAACGCAGCTCAGTGGTGTCGCTGCCATTGTCCCACCAACCAAGGCCTTGTGAATTTTATCACCAGTCTGAATTCCTGCAGCAAGGTATTTCATATAGTCCTGTTTCCCACCAAGCCCACCAGCACCAGGATACCCCCCTGCGATGACCTTCCCAAATACCGTAAGATCTGGGGAAACTCCAAAATATCCCTGGGCTCCTGCCATGCCAATCCTGAACCCGGTTACCACCTCATCAAATACCAGCAAAGCATGGTAGGCATGACAGAGTCTCTCCACTTCCTTATTGAAGTTCTTGTCCAGTGGCCTGGTACCACTCTCTGGTCCTACCGGTTCAATAAAGACTGCAGCGGTGCCTCCCCTGAGTTTGTTCAAACGCAAGGTCCGCTCCAAGGCATCCAGGTTATTGGGAAAAAATTCCTGGGTGTGCTTGAAGAGATAGGAAGGTACTCCATGAGCCTGTATCCCCTTTGTACCCGGCAGCCGTATCCCATAGGCAAGTTGGTCACTCCAACCGTGGTATGCACCACCCATCTTGATGATGTTCTTCCGACCGGTAGCGAGCCTGGCAACCCTTATGGCTGCCATGCATGCTTCTGAACCTGAGTTGAACATCCTGAACATCTCAACGCTGGGAATGCTTTCACAAACCTTTTTTGCAAGTTTATACTCATACTCATGGAAGAGACCTGTGGACGGACCACCGTCTTGCAGGAGTTCAACAACCTTCTCCCTTACAGATGGAGGATTGGATCCAAGAACTGTAGGCCCTCCTGCTTGCAGAAAGTCGAAATACCTGTGCCCGTCGATGTCATACAGATATGCTCCTTCTGCCTTCTTCATCACCAAGGGGAAGGGATGATTGAAGGCAAGATTGTGTTGTACTCCACCTGGGATATAGTGCTTGGCCTCCCCTATCATGGTTTTTGAGAGAGGGCAAGATTCATCAAAATATGTTCTCTCATAATGTGCCAAGGCCTCTCTGGAAATACTGTAGATGGGGCTCTTGATCAATGCATCAAGTTTCTTCGAGATTTCTACTGCATCGGGGTAGGTTGAGATTGCAAATCGGGTATCCATATCATTCCTCCTAGATGGATGGTGTTTTTACCGGTTTTACACGGGTATTCATGGAAGTTCTGTAGATGATGAATCGATTGACACAGAACTCTGAGATCAGGTTGACCACCATGGTACCGCCGAGTACAAGGTAGTCAGAGATACCAAGGCCAACCAAGGCATCGCCCCACCATGTGGAGAGTGGGGTGAAAATAAGATAATAGATTCCAAGCTGGGTCATGGCCTTGGGGATATTGTTTGCACTCTTGAAGGTAAAACGTCGATTCACGGTAAAGTTGTAGATAACACTGGCAATGAGTGCGGTAAGATAACTCGGCCAATACTGGAGATGAAATAGTTCCTCCAGAAGCGTAAATACCAATACCTGAATAACACCTGCACTGATGGAAAAAAGTACGAACTTTCCAAATTGGATGAGATTCTGTTTTCCAGTCATCGCAGTATTGTTGTTCTCTTCCATGAATCTACCTTTCCCTATGCATTCAAGGCAGCAAAGTGCTTCTTGTTGGATCGATAGAGTTGTGTATACACCTTGTAATTACGGTCATACACTTTCTTGCTCTCTATCCTCGGCTCATAAACCCTCCCCTTTGATATTGCATCAGTGGCCTCTTTCTCACTCTGGTAAAGGC
>NZ_JAEKNT010000225.1 GCF_016406725.1 Sphaerochaeta sp. S2
CATCAATAATGAGCAATATCCCAATCTTGCTTCCGTTGATTGCACATACCTCTTCAAGAACATTGGTCAGTTGATCATCCGGGTTCTTGATGGATGAGGAGAGGAGATGGGAGAAGGCAGCAGCACGTCTTGCATTTTCCCTGAGGGTTCGCTCCAGATGTCTTTGTTCTGTTATATCCTCAGCAAATGCTCCAAGACCAATGGTTCCTCCCGGAAGTAATAGGGGGAATTTTGTTATCTTGTAAAGTCTTTCTCTCCAGTGCGTTTCCTTCTCCACGGTCTTCAGCTCATTCAATGCTTCCCGGTCACTTTCCACCATCAGGGTTGCGAGATCATGATGGGCAACCTCTTCGACTTGCTTGCCTAGAAGGGAGTTCTCATCGCAGGAGAGAAGCCGACAAAGGTTATCATTCACTGTCAGGAATCGACCTTCACTGTCTTTTATATAACTGTATCGGTTATTAGCATTGAGAAATTGCTTGAGTAATGAGAGGTTGTCCTCATGTTGCTGGTTTACTTTCTGTAATTGTTTATTCTGACGTGACTGGAGAACCAAGAAAAACATGAGGAAGAGGATGGTAAGCAATGATGTTGCGATCAAGGCAAAACTTATACGCCTGTTACGGATCATCAGTAGCTGTTCAGTGCTTTTATCCTGCAGCATTACTATAAAATATGGGGATCCGGTCTCTCCAACCTGTTGTACTCCTACCAGAAAGTAGAGCTCTCTTTCGTCGTCGGTTTCAAGGGAAATCATCTGGTCATGCAAATCAGTAAGAGAGTGAATGCTTTTTCCAATAAGAGCCGGGAAATTCCTCCCGATGAGTCTCTCCTTGGGTATTGAAAAATATTCGGCACAGGCTGGATTTGCATAGCGTATGGAGTTGTCCCTCTCATCTATCAGGAGCATGGGATGTCTGGCATTCTCAACACCCCTGTCCAGAGCAGGAAGTGTTTCAGCAGCCAAGGAAACAAGAGAAAAGAACATCAGGATGGTTAGGATGTATACGTTACGCATGATGGGTCTTCTCCTGTTCCAGATGGAGAATTGCATCAGAAGTTGATAATGGTTTATTAAAAAGATAGCCTTGGAGCAAGTCGCATTGTGCATTCTCAAGCCATTGTTTTTGTTCTATTGTTTCCACTCCCTCTGCTACGACTTTTTTCCCAAGATGATGAGCCATGGATATAATGTCCGAGACAAGATCACGTTCCGATTCTTCTGAGAGTGCCATGACAAAGAGTCTATCCAGTTTCAGTATGTCGATTTCCAGTGAACCCAATCGCGAGAGGGAAGAGAATCCTGTTCCGAAGTCGTCGATGGAGATACGAATTCCAAGCTGGCGTAGTTCCTTCAGCCTCCTGGCAATAAGGTTGAGGTCTTGCGAGAAGAGTGATTCTGTCAGTTCCAACTCAACTTGGTAGAGATTGATCTGTTTTCTTTTTGCCAACTCCTGGAATTTACTGGTAAAATTCTCTTCGATCATCTGCAGTGCCGATACATTTATTGCTACATTTACATTCCCGTCAAAACGTTCCTGGATGGTTTGAAGGAAATCTGTGGCAAGATCAATGATCTTGTCCCCTAGGGGAACCATGAGTCCTCTCTGTTCAGCCAGTGTGATGAACTCCATAGGTGAGATCATCCCCAGTTTCTGGCTCTTCATTCTCGCGAGTGCCTCGAAACCATGGATGCTAGAGTCTCTTGCCTCAACTATTGGCTGGAAGGCGAGTGAGAGTATTCCCTCCTCGCCCCTGATGGCCCGTTTAAGTTCCTGTTCAATGGTATCCTTCCGTATGAGGGACTCTTCCATGCTGTTGTCATATTGTTGGATGAAGATTTCATCAGTGGTGGCATGTAGAGCAATGGATGCTTGTTTGATGAGCAAGGAAGGGTCATGTCCAGCGGTATCGGTTGTTGATATTCCAATGGAGAATTCCAAAGAACTGACATCCTGATATTGGTTGGCGAGCAGGCGCAATGAACCGATAAGTGCATCAATCTGCTTCTCGCTTGACTGGGTATGCATTAGGATAATGAAACGATCATCAGAGATTCGGAAGGCTTGGAGACTTGCTTGCCTATGTTGGAGCGCTGAGAGTACATCAGCTATATGAATCAGCACTTCGTTGCCGTAGGTATACCCATACAGGATGTTTATTGCCTTGAAATTTCTCGGGTTAAGCATAAGACACGTCAATGGCGCGCCATGTGACTCGCTTATGAACTCATTGAAATACCGATGGTTTGGAAGTCCCGTCAACTCATCATGGTAGGCGATGGTGACAATATGCTTGTTCTTGCGGTAGGTGTGCAGGATGGAGTAGCTGAAGAGGAGAAAGAACAATCCCAGTGTTATGCTGATAACAAGCACAAGCCCAGCCAACAGGTTCTCTGCCATACGCATATCGTAAAAAAGCAACAAGGAACCGCTCAGTACTTCCTTTACCTGGACAGGCATGCGAAATACAAGATAGGGAGTTCCTGCCCACTCAATATTCCGGTATTCACCGAAGAGAACCGGCAAGGCATGCTTGGTTGCATTGATCATGATCTCATTATAGTCAGGAGAAGATGAAGCAATGATCTTCCCCTCATTGTCCATATATACAATTTGTGTGTGGTTGCCATACTTCATCAGTTCGTTTATCAAGTACTGTGGATCAAACTGGGCATACAACTCACTGATGGTCTCAGCTCGCAGTCCAACTTGTACCATCCTGTTGTCAGGGAATCGGTAATAGCCATATTTATACAGGATTCCTGAAACAGTATCTTCCCTGATACCCTCTACAAAATTTCGCATCCCACTCTTATGGAAGTTTTGGATCGGATGTCCTTCCTCCGGTTCCCATCCAATATAGGTATTGTCACTGGAGTGGATAAGCAAAAGGTCCTGATTGTAGAGATAAATGACGTCCACATCTAGATCCTCGGCAAACTCTGCAAGCACATCATTGGTAAAGGGTTCTGCATACTTACTGAGCCGTACCCCAGCAACATTCAGGGTGCTCCGCATCTGTTGGTCAAGCTGGTACTCCGCATCGATGACAATGCCGAGGCTCTTTGCATAGCCTCTTGCAAGCAGGGAAGCTTCCTTGACTTTTTCCTGGAAGTAAAATTGCCTCGTAATGGAGATCATGTACAGGCCAGCGGCAAAAAAAAGTACCAGAATGAGAATAATTGGTATGATAACGGAGCGTTTGGAAATTCCACCCCTCTTTTTCAGGAATGAGCCTTGCACACTTCCTCCTCATTGGTCTCATTAAGGTAACACCAGCGATGATACGAGTCAACAAAACGGCTCTCTGGTTAGGGCTTTTTCCTGATAAGGTGTAGAAATGCCGTGGTATAGGAGAGGGTGCCAGTAGGGCAGGCATCCACGCAATGTCCACAGCCTACGCATTGGTCACTGATAATCGGCTCACCGTGGATTGCCCGTTCCTTGATGGAAATCGAAAGGGGGCAGGCTTTGTCACATGCACCACACCCTATGCAATGTGTTTTTCCTGATTCAATGCGCATTCTTCCGAGACGAGCAAGGACCGCAAGCACCGTTCCGAGTGGACAGAGATGACAGTATAAGCGTCCAACAGAAACAACCCAGAAGGCCATCGCCAGTATGAGGTTTGCCAATAGATACCAGAAAAGCTCAATCATCCTCATGGTTTGCATCGTCGTACCGGAAAATGTAACGGAAGGGACAACCAGCCAGAAGCCGGTAAAGAAGAGAGCGATAAGGAGATACACAATCCTGATGGAACGAAGGTGCTTGAGTGTTCCCTTTTTGAGCGGATGGTGGACCTTGGTCAAGAGAGGAATTGCGGGATCGAATACCTCTGCTGCAAAGCCGTTGAAAAGGCACAGATGGGAACAATGCAAGCGTCTGCCGAACAAGACAGTGGTTACTCCAACTAGGATGCTGTATACCCAGAAGAAGGTAATTGCCCACCCAATCCCCTCCAACCCCAGGGTTGCCTGATGGCTTTGGGCAAATGAAGAACAGGGAATACCTGCCTGCAATGGTATGGTTGTCCATGGGAGGGGCATGGCAAAAAAATAGATTTCCGGATTGCCGGTGAACAAGGGTAGGAGTATATGGACTATGAGGGCGCTAAGGGTGAATCCGATGAAATTTTTCAACCTCATACCCGCTCTTCCTTTTCGTTTGGCAATACGATAGGTGAGAAAGCCGCATATTACTATGAGAAATGTCTTGAACTGGTTCTCATAGAAATGCCACCAGGGAGCGACCCGTTCTGCTACCTCGGGAGATCCCCCCTGGTTTAGTGAGGCCAGTACCAAAGAGAACAAAATATAGAGGGCCAACACTACCTGAAGGGCCCTGACTTCCTTGGGCTGCTTCATGCCACAGATTGCTTCTTACGAAGGAGAAATACTCCGAAAGAGATGGCAAATGCAGCAATTGCAATTGCTGTCACTGTCAGGATCAAGGGATATTCACCATTGAATCCTTCCCTGGATGTATGCTTTATCAAGATTCCGGTATAAGCCCAGATCAAGGTAAGCAGGTATACTGGATCACGACGGCGGAATGCCCAGGAGAGAGCAATCAATACGCCTACCACGAGAACAATTACTGTCCATGTCATCTCGCTTATGCCCCAACCAGACCAACCGATGGAGACAAGGAAGGTAGTGACGTTTGCAATGGTTGCTACGGTAATCCAACCAAGGTACACAGAGAAGGGAACAGAGAGAGCCCAATAGGAGTATCTATCCATGGCTGTATGGTCGATCAAGTCATTGATTCTGATCAAGCAGACAAGCAGTATCAGCATCAAGAGCAGTGAGAGCCCAATCATTTGATAATGCCAAGAGAAAAGCCACGCAATGTTGACCACACTTGAGACCGAGAAAATGATCTGAATGCTCTCATCTCCCTTCCTGAACTGGTAGAATGTATGCAAGGCGAGCAATGCATAAATGACACCCCAGATGGAGAATGTGATTCCTGCAGGTGCAAACAGATTGGGGTAGGAGTCAGAAACTTCACCGGTGCCCATGCCGCCAATGGGAAGTATATTCGCCAATGCATTTACCGTAATCATTGCAAGAAACGTGAGAGCAACAAGAAAAGCCAAGCCTTTTGCCCGTTTGTTCATAGAACCCTCCTATAAAAAGTCAACAGTAAAGTTAGGAAACTGCTAACCTTTGTTTGTTTTACTATAGGAGCTGTCAAGTCAAGCCCCTATGACCTCCTCGACGGTGAACAGACACTTGTCCCTCACCATCAAGGCTGGATTGAACGG
>NZ_JAEKNT010000226.1 GCF_016406725.1 Sphaerochaeta sp. S2
GCAGTACACTACACATAGCCAGCACTCCTCTTGGAGGGTCCATGCAAGATACAGTGATCAAGTGGTTACTAGATGGAGATGTTTCCATTCAATACCTCACCCATACTACACTCCTTGACAGTGAAGCCTCAGTGGTCGAATCGCTCCAGAAAAGGATTGAGAGAGAAGGATACGGAAAAAAACTCCTCTCTTGCCAGACTGAAACAGGTCATTGGGGCCTCTGGTACTATCAACCAAAATGGACCAGCACCCATTATACGCTTTATGCATTGAGACAGCTCGGGATTCACCCAGGAGTGGAAGCTTGCAGGCAGATGGTAAAGAGAACGTTTGATGAGTGTATGCTCTCTTGTGGTGGTATGAACTTGGCGAAGAGTACCATGCCAAGTGATATCGCCATCGATGGCATGTTCTTGGATTATGCAGCCTACTTCTGTTGGGAAGAGGAGCGAATTGAAACCCTCGTTGCATACCTTCTTACCCAGAAAAAACCCCAAGGGGGCTATAGCTGGAACTATGATTCTCCCATAGGAGATCCACACACAACCATCTGTGTGATTGAGGGATTTCTCTCCTATCTTGAACAGGGAATACAAAACCATACCCAACTCGTCCGGCAGGCTGTACAAGACGCCATAACGTTTATCATCGACCACAACCTATTCTGGGATGATGACAAACGCTATCAGAAACTCACCTACCCTCACTACTACCACTATGACATACTTCGATTCCTCGTTGCTGCCTCACGTTTCAACTATACCTGCGATAAACATATACGCAATGCTCTTCAGTGGTTGAAAAACAAAGAAAAGGATGGATTCTGGGAACTGGAATATGTGCACCCAGGTGCAGTCCATTTGATGTATGAACAGAAACGTGAAAGAAGCCGATTCATCACCTATAAAGCACGCTCTGTCCTGCAAACATATGGGTAGAATTGGATTGGTCCACAATTTCAGTATTGTTTTGCCTGCATTTTATTCCATGCTATACTTTCGCCATCCACAATGAAAGGGGAAGCAATTGCAAAACCTGAGAAAGAAACCCTATGCATACAGCGAACAGGAGCTCATAGAAACACTCTCTACTGATGGAAAAGAGGGACTCGCCCCAGAAGAAGCCCAGAGGCGATTCGATGAGTTTGGCCCAAATACGATTGAGTCAGGAAGCAAGGTATCTGCTTGGAAAATCTTGCTTTCAAACCTGAACAATATTATCGTCTACCTACTTATGGTGGCAGGGGCTGTTGCCTTCATCATGGGGGATACGGTAGAGGGGATAGCGATCATCATCGCAATTCTCATTGCAGTACTCTCCGGGTTTATCAGTGAATACAAGGCACAAAAATCTGTGGAATCCTTGCAGAACATGGTTAAAACCACCGCCAAGGTCATTCGCGGTGGCTCTCTCACGGAAATTGAGTCCTCAGGTCTTGTTATTGGTGACTTGATATATATCGAAGAGGGGGATTCAATCACCATTGATGGCCGCCTGACCAGTACGAAAAACTTTGCAACCAATGAATCGGCGTTGACCGGGGAATCAGAGGCAATAGACAAGGATACGCTGACCATAGACGAGCAGGATGTCCCAATCGGGGACAGAAAGAACATGGTGCACGCGGGCACCGCAGCCACACGGGGCAATGCCTATGCAATTGTTACCGGTACCGGCATGAACAGCGAGTTGGGACGAATCAGTTCCATGCTCGAGGAAGAAGAACAGTCCGATACCCCATTGGAAAAACAGCTCATCACCCTGGGAAAATCCTTGATGCTGATCTCCTTTGCAGTAGCAGCAATTGTAACCATTACAGGGATTATCACCGGCAGAGAGCTCTATGAGATGATCAAGATAGGTATCATTCTTGCTATTGCTGCAGTACCCGAAGCGCTTCCTGCTGTCTCCACCATCACCCTGGCTCTGGGAATGAAAACCATGGCAAATCATAATGCCTTGGTAAAAAGTCTCCCTGCAGTGGAGACCCTGGGCTCGACTACCGTAATCTGCACGGACAAGACAGGGACTCTCACCGAAAACCAGATGACGGTGACCCATTTGCATCTGAAGGATGGGTCTGTCTATACAATTACTGGCAAAGGATATGAACCAGAGGGGACATTCTCAAACGACGATGGTGAAATTGATCCATCAGAACATGATTCCTTGCAGGAATTTTTACTCGCTGGCGCCTTTTCCAGTAATGCAACACTGGTGAAGGAAGAGACCTACTCCATCGTAGGAGACCCTACCGAAGGTGCATTGGTCGTTTTAGGGAGAAAGGCTTCGATCGACAGGAAGGAGAAGGAAGAAGGAGCGTGGGAACGCATCGGGGAGATTCCATTCGATTCTACAGCCAAGTATATGGCAACCGCATACCAACAGGACAACAAAGAGAAAACCCTGTTCATCAAGGGTGCTCCTGATGTCCTGATTGATATGAGTGGAATGGAACAGAAAGAGAAACGATTGCTCCAGGAAGCAAATGATACACTTGCAAGTGAAGGTCTACGAGTCCTTGCAGTCGGAAAGTTGTCTGGGTATCAGGGAGATGGATCTGAGCAGGCAATGAAGGAGGCCTTGCAGCAGGGCTTCACCATCCTGGGTCTCGCAGGTATCATCGATCCTCCTCGTGAGGATGTAAAACAAGCGATTCAGGAAGCCAGGGAAGCAGGCATCCGCGTCATCATGATCACCGGTGATCATCCAAAGACCGCAGGCATTATTGCAGGGCGAATAGGAATGGATGTCTCTGGTGAGGTCATCACCGGCAAGGAGATGGACCAGATGAGTGAGGATGAGCTTGCTGAAAAAATCAAGAACACCTCCATCTTCGCCCGGGTATCTCCCGAGAATAAATTGCAAATCGTCAGGGCCCTGAAGATCGATGAAGAGATAACCGCAATGACCGGTGATGGGGTGAATGATGCACCTGCGCTTAATGGCGCTGACATCGGAGTGGCTATGGGAATACGGGGAACCGAGGTCGCCAAGGAAGCATCGGACATGATCCTTACCGATGACCGCTTCTCTACCATCGTCGATGCAGTGAGAGAGGGAAGAGTAATCTTCGACAATATCGAAAAATTCATCTACTTCCTCTTCTCCTGCAACTTCATTGAGATTTTTGTGGTCTTCATTTCAATCATGCTGGGACTACCGATGCCGATCGTAGCCCTGCAAATCCTGTGGCTGAATCTGGTGGTTGATGTCTTGCCGGCAATGTCCCTTGCATGGGAACCAGGAGAGCCTGGGGTGATGAAACGAAAACCAAGGGACCCGAGGCGAGGAATCATGAACCGTTCATTCGCAATGGGAGTCCTTGGGAATGGAGCTGTGATCAGCTTGGGAGCACTCGCTGTATTTACGATCTCCCTCGCTATGGGATGGGAGACACGAATCGCACAGACCATCACCTTCACTACGATGGCTTTTGGGCAGCTGGCACATATCTTCAATGTAAGGGAGAAGGAGTCCTTCGGTTTGGATCGGAACATTCTGAAAAACCGGTTCCTGATCTTGGCTCTCATTATCTCGGTATTCTTGCAGTTGCTTGCCATCTATGTTCCACTGTTAAGCAACGCGCTTGGCACCACGGCACTCAATGCAACACAGTGGCTGTTTGTTCTTGCAGGAGCCGTACTCCCTCTGCTGATCATCCAGACAGAAAGAGCCATCAAGAGACGTATTAGGAAATCATAGCTCACCTTCAATTTTATGGGATAGAAACAACAAGCCCCCGCTATATGATTGCATAGGCGGGGGTTTGCTTGGTGGAATTGGTGGATTATCTGCTGTGTCTTCCCTTGAGAATCTCAACAACTTCACTCAACCGTACTTCCTTCTGGGTAAGGAGTACCAGGAAGTGGTAGAGAAGGTCTGCAGCTTCCCCGAGGAACAGATCCTTGTTGTCATCCTTGCTCTCAATGATGAGTTCAACTGCCTCTTCCCCTACTTTTTGTGCAATCTTGTTGATGCCTCTACTGAAAAGATGGTTGGTGTATGAACCTTCCTGGGGGAATTCACGGCGGTCATGGATAACCTGCTCAAGGTAGAATAAGAAGTCGGTTGCTGGAATTTTTTCAGGGTTGTTTTCTTCTGCAAAACAGGTATCACTTCCTGTGTGGCACACCGGTCCAGTTGGTATTGCCTTGATCAGAAGGGTGTCATGGTCACAATCCTCAATAATCTCCCTTACCTCAAGATAATTTCCACTGGTCTCCCCTTTCGTCCAAAGCGTATTGCGACTTCTGGACCAGAAGGTGACAAGCCCACGGTCACGGGTAATCTTGAGCGATTCATCGCTCATATAGCCGAGCATCAATACCTTGTTTGTTACAGCATCCTGGATAATTGCGGGAACCAATCCACCCTGTTTTTCGAAATCAAGAGCCATATAATCCATCTCCTTACTACTACTTACGCATAGTTATACCATGTTGTTCAAGAAAAATCTTCAACTCTGGGATATCAATTTCATGAAAATGAAAGATGGAAGCTGCCAAGGCAGCATCGGCCTTGCCATCAGTGAATACTTCATGGAAATGATCCATTGTTCCAGCCCCTCCACTCGCGATGACAGGAATTCCCACCGCCTCAGAGACTCGACGGGTCAGATCAACAGCAAACCCTCCCTTCACCCCGTCATGTTCCATGCTGGTAAGCAGAATTTCCCCTGCTCCCCTGCTGTAGGCTTCCTTCGCCCAGGAGATGACATCAACCCCGGTTCCTTTCCTCCCACCATGGACGTAGACCTCCCAACCTTCCTCAGCTCCATTGTCAAAGGCAGGATTTCTTCTTGCATCAATGGCACAGACTACACATTGACTGCCAAAACGCAGAGCGAGCTCATCGATGACCTCCGGTTTTGCCACAGCCTGACTATTGATGGATATCTTGTCGGCGCCGCTATCGAGCAGAGATGCCACGTCAGCCTCATTCCTGATGCCACCACCGACGGTAAAGGGAATACCGATATGGTCGGCAATACTCCTTACCAAGGAACGGAAGGTTGAACGGTTCTCAACCGTTGCTGTGATATCAAGGAACGTCAGCTCATCCGCACCACAGCGACTATACGCCTGGGCTAGCTCAACCGCATCCCCTGCATCACGCAAGTTCACAAAGTTGACCCCTTTTACTGTACGTCCATCACGGACATCAAGACAGGGAATGATTCGTTT
>NZ_JAEKNT010000227.1 GCF_016406725.1 Sphaerochaeta sp. S2
GCTCAACATGCAGATCTTGCGCGAGGGCTCTTGAGAAGCTGGCGATAAGTCCATGGTTCTTTGCAAGGAGTTTATTCGCCTTATTGCGAGGATACCCTCCAGAGAGAGCCACCACACGAACCATGTGTTTCTCTTTCTGCAGTTCAGCATAGAAGTTTGGTTCGGTAGGTATGGAAAGCTTAAGCATGACCCGATCCTCTTCATTGAGGTGTTCAAGTTGCTTGACAAGTTCAGCTTTCAGAATCTTCTCAGATGCTTGCTTATCCATACTGTGGATGTCGACTTCGGGTTCAATGATCGGAACCAAGCCTGCTTTCAATATGATCCTGGCAATTTCAAACTGCTGTTCGACTATCTTCCTGATTCCCTTTTGATTGGATTCCTTGATGACTGAACGCATCTTTGTGCCAAAAATCCCCTGCTCGACTGCTTTCTCTAACAGTGTTTTAAGGTCTGGCATGGGTTTCATCAACTGAACTCCTTCAGAGAGTTCTGCAAGACCTTTGTCCACTTTCAGGAATGGGACTATTCTCTTGGTTTTCCAAAGGTATGCAGCCGTTGGCATTCCTTCAATAGTCCGGTCCATGGTGTCTTCAAACAGAATAGCCCCCAAGATATGGGCATCGGTAAAAGCAGGGCTCGTAATGATTCTGGTGCGCATTGCATGTACAAGATCGAACATTTCTTTATCCGTTGCATAGGCATCTTCAGGGATTCCATAGTGCAACAGTGCTTTGGGTGTACTGCCTCCACTCTGGTCCAAAGCAGCGATAAAACCTTTTCCAGTTACCATCCGGCTAAGTTGTTCTCTGTTCATACGCTTCCTTCCTTATTACCAATATAAGTTTTTTATTGGTTACAAGTTAAAGGTACTCAAATGTAGTAAAGCAAGCAAGTGAGGGACCAGAGAATTCGCTATCCAGAATTACCCACTTGGAAAAACTGAGGGGGGGGGCGGTATCGTATCGCACGGCAATCCACCAGTCGGCAATGAAAAACCTACTGGTGGAAGATGTTTAGATATTTAATTTAATTGAGAGCGACTGTCCCAGTTACACGAGAAGTTTCATCGGTCGAGAAACTATCTAGATATTCTTGAGATGAGAATATGATATTTCCTTCAACCACTGCATCCACCAAATGGAATCCAGTTGCCTCCACATAAACATCACCTTTGAATATACCGCTTTGGATACGTGTATTTGGACTTCTGACCACCATTTTTGGAGCACTCAAAGTATATCGTGCTGTGACTTTCCTGTTCTCATCCTGAGTATAGAATGCCAATTTTCGATATAATTCATCATTTCTTGTAAAATCCCCGTCAATTATGATTTCTTGATCAATATCCATGTCCTGAAGAATTGCCACAATCCAAGTACCATCAGGACTAATAGCTCGGCGGAAATCTTCCGGAGTGTTTACTATCGAAGCTGTGGTAATGGCATCTGTTGAATCAGACTCCTTGTTGCAGCTTGATAACACAATTAGTATGGCTAATACTACAATGATCATAAAAACGTTCTTCTTGTGAACCATTCATTTCCTCCTACATAAAAATCTCAAACTTCTTTCTTGTTCTGATAATTTCAATCTCTCGATTGTCGGATGCAACCAACTCACATATCCAATACCTAAAGTGTATTCACGCAAAAAATAGCAATAATTTTCTGTAGCCTGTTCTAGTTTTAGGCTCTTCTGAATAATCCATATCGATCCAGATATGC
>NZ_JAEKNT010000228.1 GCF_016406725.1 Sphaerochaeta sp. S2
GTAGGCAATAGTGGAACGCTTGAGCGTCCATAAAATCAATAACGGGCTAAAAATATGCCCAAGGAGTGAATCATGAAAAACGCAACCACAACCACCAAGACCTCACAGGCTATCGCAGAAGTCAAGAAAGCAGCTATGAGCGTAGGGAAAGTAGACCAAGTAGCCAAGTCCGAGGGACAGGATTTTGCCTCACAACTGGAGAGAGCGACAGATGCGCTTGCACTTGCCTTGACTTGGAGAATTGCTCTTGAAACTCACGTTGCTGTCCTGAAAGATGGTACTGTTCGCAAGTATATCAAAGTCACCAAAGGTATGCCCAAAGACCTTGATGTCATTCTCGTAGAGGGAAAGGGCCATAGCATTGAAGTAAGAACGTTCTCCAATGACAAGCGTTATGTGGCAAAGGGTGACAAGGCTATCTCTGAGAAAGAGGCAGAATACAATATCGCTATGGATACTTGGCAGAAAAAGTGTGACAGAGAGTCCAAGCTTCGTCTGGAGAAAGTCCTTGCAGATACCAACACTTGGGATGTCCTTTGGGGCTATGTGGCACTTATTGAGCGCAACAAAGAGATTGCCAAGTCTGAGAAGTACTTTGGTTAATAGCTAATACTACCCTGCACAGGTGTCCAGGAGGGGTTCAATTCCCCTCGTAGGGTTTATCTATCCCCCACATGTTAAGTGGGGGCATTTTTTTTGAAGGAGGCTGAACAATGAGAACAGCCAAAATTTTCGTAGTGGATGGAAAGTACACAGACTGGTACAAGTTGGAGCAAATCGACATTACCCATTTCTACCAGAAGCGTCTTGATGCAGATGGATCTGATCCAAATCCTGAGCGCAAGGGGTGGGTCTTGCACGTTGCACAACTTGGGTACGGAACACCCCTATATGAGGCAGTATGGGAATGGCTTCAGGGCAAGCGAGAACTGCAGAACGTGGGCTTTGGGGAGGTAGCATGAGCGAAGACCAGAAAGTCATGTGGGCATTGCTCAGCAATCTCACAGGGGAACAGGTAGCACAAGCCCTGACAGATTGGTATGGGCTTCAGTTACTGGATGGTGGATTCATGGAACACCTCAAAACAGAAGGTTATCTGGAGGCGGAGTGATGGAAGCAATAGAGCAAGAATTGGCTGATGTGATTGTACCCATGAATGTAATTGGCAGGAGTGGGGACTGGATAATGGCACAGTATTTCCTGTCAATCATCGGGGAAACCTACATCTACAACACCCGAACCAAAGAACTGTACCTAGGGTATTCAGAGCCGGAAGAAGCCTATTTTGATTGGCAAGAACTCACAGGAGAAAACAAAGATGAAGAAGACGAATAAACCCAAACAGACCGTATACGAGATTGTTACCCAGCGGATGATTGACTACATCGAACAGTACCAGGAGCTACCTTGGATGAAGCCTTGGGCAACCGTAGAGTCCCCACAGAAGAACTTTGTGAGCATGAGGCCCTACAACGGTATCAATGAGATACTGACAGGCATGAGTGGCTTCTCCAGCCCTCTCTGGATGACATTCAAGCAGGTAAAGGCTAAGGGTGGCACTGTCAAGAAAGGTGCGAGGGCTACACCTGTACTGTATTGGTCAACATTCGAAAAGAAGGTCGAGGATGAAGAGGATGAGGAAAAGCTGAAAAAGCTTGGGTTCCATCGAATGTATTTCATCTTCAATGCAGACCAGATAGAAGGCATAGAATTCCCCGAATTCGAGCTACCAAAGTATGACTTCAACCCTATCGATGAGGCTGAAAGGATCATTGAAAACATGCCGAACAGACCGGCAATCAGCAGAAATGGGACTGCAGCGTACTACACACCAATGTTGGATACTGTTACTGTACCGAAACCGGAACTCTTTGAATTACCGGAGACCTTTTACAGTACCTTGTTTCACGAATTGGCACACAGTACAGGCCATCCGAGCAGGTTAAACAGGTTCAAGGAAGAGGGTGACAATCACCAGTTTGGCGGTCAGTCATACAGCAAGGAGGAACTGGTAGCGGAAATGTCCTCAGCGTTCATTCTGAATACGTTGGGAATCAGTACACAGAAGACGGATTACAACTCTGCAGGGTATCTGAAGGCATGGTTAAGAAAGCTGAAAGACGACCCGAAAATGGTAGTAACAGCCGCAAGTAAAGCAGGTAAAGCGGCAAATTATATTATGGGCAAGGAGGCCTAAAAATGTTGAAGAAAAGCAAGATGATTATGTCCTTGGTGAAGCTGGTGTACCTCATGGTAATCGACCCGTCAGATGGTTCTGTTGAGATTGAGTTCGAAGAGACCGTTGAAGCATTGAGGAGGTTCTAGATGTGGTGGGAAACAAGCGAAGACGTACTGGACGTCATAGCCCAAACCGGTTCGATTGGTGGCATACGGATGTAAAAAGACGGCTAAATAATTAGCCGCCATAAACCTATATGCGGAAGGTCCCCTAGGTTCTGTCTACTATACACATCTGACGGTGTCGAAGAATTAGACCGTGTAGAGCCAGG
>NZ_JAEKNT010000229.1 GCF_016406725.1 Sphaerochaeta sp. S2
ATGCATAGGAACCTGTAGGAATGATTCTTGATCTCTCCTTCATGGCTATAGCTGTCGCAATATCTTCTAGGGAAGGAGTTGCATAGGTTCCTAAGACGTTTGAAAAACGTGGATGTAGGTAGAGGCCAGGTCCCAAACGGATGATACGGTTTTGTTGCACCAGTCTCGATAGGATTATATGAATAGCTGTTTGGCCAATATTTTCAAATACTTCAGGAAAGAATATTGTTCCTTCCTTCATGCTTTGTATCTGAGATCTTACTTGTTCTGCTTTTGAAGGGATGTGGTTACGATTCATATGATATAAATATAGCAAAAAATTATATCAAGTCAAGTGTGAAATAGAGAGAAGCAAGAGTCGGGGGAATTGTCCCAACCCACTGATAAATGAATCGGCTGACACTGCCACCTGATTTTACAAATATGTACGTACCTGTGCTATTATGGTATGACTTATAATCAGTATAAGCACAGGAGCGGAGTACCATGGAGTTGTTTCACGGACTGGCAGCCCTCTTTTCAGGCAGCAGTAGGGAGTTTCCTCCTACCCTCTCAACACGGGCGCGCGTAAAAGGCAGGGCCCTTATTAAGAGATTCTATGCTCTCAACGGTATCTCCATTGTATTTCTCATGGAGAATATTCTTATCCTCTACGCCATTGCCAACGCTGTCTCCGATCCCCTGATTGCCGCACTTTCTTCCTTTGTCCATCTGACAATGCCATTCATGATCGTCGGCAAGCATCTGGTATCGAAGATCGGGGGGGCACGCACCTGGGCACTGGGGTGGTTCCTCCGCTACGTGTTCGCATCCTTTCTGATTGTTGCCCCGATGGCTGCTCCTTATGTGCCCCAAGCTTAGTTTCTGCAATCATACTCGTTGCGGCTTTCGGTTTCGCGCTCTTCAGGAGTATGGGAGTTGTGGCGACTTCGCCGCTTGAGGGTGAGGTAACCACACCGGAGAATAGGGGAGCTTTTCTCGCAGGCAACCACCTTCGGGTCACTACGACTCAGATTATTGCTATGCTCGTGATTATCCTCATAACCCGCTACACCGCAGAGATCTGGGTTTATCAAATGCTAATCGCCATCGCTTGCCTTATCGGCCTCTATGCCTCCACGGTGCTCGCTCGGATCCCTGAATCGCGGATGCCGCAGGTCTCAGCCCGCATTCCGTTGGGGCAATCCTTTAGGCGACTGTGGGCTCAGAAACAGGCTCGCGGATTGCTGTTTGCTTGGAGCGGCGGTCTGGTGAGCTTTATGATGGTCATCCCCTTTATGATGATATCGGTAAAGAACGGCTACGGGACCCAGGATTCTACGGTCCTGCTCTTTTCGCTCATTCTACTGATTGGGGGAGTCTTTTCTTCGGTGATCAATGGAATGATTGCAGACCAGGTAGGACCTCGGCCGATCCTCCTGCTGAGCACAGCAGGCCTCCTGCTACCTGCAGGTATGTGGGCAGTAGCTCCTGAGATTTTCAGTCCTCTGTTGGTGGGAGTGGCCTTCTTCATTGCCGGATACTGTAAATTCGGCATCATTGTTGGACTGAACCACTACTTTCTCTCTTCAATCGGTGATACCGACCGGGTCGGCAGCGCGCTATTCATCCGTGTCTTCTCCGGTGTGGCTGCAGGTCTTTCGGGGACGGTCATCGGCGGGGGGCTGCTCTCCTGGCTGGAATTCTCGGGGTTTTCCGGGATGGACGGCTACCGTCTCTATTTCAGGATTATCATCGGGGTGCTGGTGGTGATGATTTTTCTTGTCCGATCGCTTGAGAAGCTCAATGAATGGCCGCTAACGAATGTGATCAGTCTCTTCATGGCACCTCGGGATCTCTACGCAATCCATGTGCTCAATCGGCTACGCAACTAGGATGATAGCGGTGAGGATGCCCGGACCGTGAAACGGCTCGGGACCATCGGCTCGACCATCCCGGAGACCGAACTCAGAGAGCAGCTCGATTCTCCGCTGCTCACTGTCCGCGTTAATGCTTTGCAGGCGCTTGGGAACATCTCCTTCGGAAGAAAGACCGAAGATGCTGTGCTCAACCAGCTTTCCTGCGGCGAGCACACCACCGCTTGGATAGCGGCAGAAATCGTCGGCAAGCACCAGATCAAACGGGGTGTAGAACTGCTTCGCTGGGGACTGGGCTCTTCAGACCATTTTCTCCAGGGAAAGTGCATGGTTGCCCTTGTCCGCCTTGGGGACACTGACTCCTATGCTCAGATTGTCTCACTCTTCAAATCATCAGATAATCCAAGGATTATCATCCACGGAGCCAAGGCCCTCTCGCTTATGGAAGGTATGTCGGCCCTGACGGTAATCCTCCGTAAATCGATTGATCCCGAACTCCCAGCCTCTGTCGTGGATGAGGTTCTCACTGCCGCGGCGGCGACCGTATCGCAGGAGCAGCGGTGGTACCATTTCCTCCAGAAGTACAACAAAAACCGGTATGTCGGGGCAACCGAGTTCATCTCCGACCTGGACGGTGTTGGTTTCAGAAAAGAGGACATCAGCATGTTTGCCAAGATGGCGGGGCAGGAGCAGATGCTTCCTCATTTTACGAAGACACTGGAGAATCTCGCCGCTGTGAGCAACAGTCCTGTCGCGCTGGAGATACGCAGCCTGTTGTCGGATATCGGGATCGATCATATTCCGGTCAAGACGGCCTTCTGTATTGCCCTGATCCTCTCGGCCGTTTCTGATCGGGCACACCCCCTGACAGTGCTTCCATACTGAGCGAAAGAGTATTTTGTCCTGATGTAAGCTGTAGTGGAATTTGGGAGGACATGTACTGACCAATAGTATGAGAATATGGTAGATTGATATAACAAATCACATAATTACTGCAGAAAGGGTGATTAAACTCACATAATTTGTAGAAATAATGTGATGTACTTTTACATTCTGCCTTAAGTTAAGGGGAGAGAAAGAGGAGGAATGCTATATGCAAAGAACTGCGATACCGTCTCTCGTAGCAACCTTCTCAGTGCCTTTGCGGTATTAGACAAGTAGCAACAATCGTTGCGAATTTGAATTTCTTCTGCAACACAAAAATCTTGTTATTCCTATTGAAGTGAAGGCTGATACAAATATTTCAAGTTCCGCGTTTAATGCGATATAGAGGCTACATGAAAATGCATTTTCGTTGAGGGTAATTGTATTTTTTCTATCCCTTTCTAGGGGCATCCCAAGATTAGGAACAATCACCTCTGCCAACAGGAAGAGAATTTCTTAGGTAGTGCAAGGTAGTGTTATTCCTTTTCTGCACTCAATGAAGACGGATGCTCTGCATTTTCATCCTGAGCAGGGAGAGGGAGCGCATAAGGGAGTAGTATTGCCTTTCCTGTGGGAATTTTGCCTCTTTATATATTTCATGCAATACCTTTGGGTCTTCAAACCAATCATTTCGGACTCTGCCTTGATTTAAGAGTGCATCAAGTCCTCTTGTGGATGCCTTTCTCTCTTCCATGGTACTGAATAGGGTATCTGCCAGTTCATCGTATGATGGATGGATGAAGTGGTTTGTGTACTGGAGATACCACTCTTGTATTGAATCAATCCCAACATCCAATAATTCGCTATCTTCAATGGTATGGGCTAGGGAGAGGTAGAACAGGCTTGCCTTTCCCTTACCTTCCTGAAGTCGGAGAATTCTGCCTAGTCGTTGTATGCGTTGGCGTTGTTCGGAGGTGGTAGCAAGGAGAATGCCTACATCTGCAGAGGGTATATCGAGACCTTCGTCCAATGCCTTGCAAGAGACAAGGATTCGAGCCTCCCCTGTACGGTATCTTCTCAGTGCAAGGGTTTTCTCTGTCTCTCCCATCTCACTATGATACTGTGCCACCTTATTGGGGAAGTATCGCTTCAGCCTTGCATAGAGTGCTTCACTTTGACTGATCCGTTCCCCGAATATGATGATCTTACTTTGTGAGTCAAGCAAAGCAATAAGATCAAAGGCACAAGACAGTCTCTGTGGTGCTTCATAGACAAGTGCCCTTCTTTGATAGAACAGCGTAAGCAACAGTGTTGCAGTCTCAGCAATTAAGGGAGTCTCGCTCAGACATAGTCGTTGTAGTTCAATGAAAAATGCTGAGCCCTTAAGTTTGGAGAGGCCAGGAATCAACCTATTGATCTTTTTAAGTGTTGCAGTGATCCGTCCTGAAAGCTCATCATACTTTGCTACCTGGGAATCGGTCATCTTCAAGGCAACATTGTAGATGACCACCTGGTTGATTACTCCCTCCGTCATTGCCTCTGAGAACCCATAGGTATAGAAGAGTGGTCCAAGGGAGGGAACCAATACCTGCTCAAACCCATTACCTTGTGGTGTTGCTGAAAGACCAAGTGAGTAGTAGTTTTTCTTTTGCCCCTCATTCAGCGATTCAAGAAAAGAGAATATCTTTCTGTTCTCTGTACTTGCATAGTGATGGCACTCATCTGCAATGAGCATTACAGGTATCCTGTTACTGAGTTGTTGATGCAGAATGTAAGAAAGCTTGTATCGGGCAGAGTTGATAACATAAATCATGACAGGCTTGTCATGTTCCTGATGATGCGTGCCACAGACCCACCCAATATCTTCTCTCTCTATTCCTAGGTCATCATGATGAGCAAGAATAGCCGATTTCCACTGTCCGACCAGAAAGGTTTTTGGGACAATGATTACGATGTGCAACTTGGTTCGCAGCCTCTCCTGCAAGGCTTTTGCAGCATACAGGGCAAGGATTGTTTTTCCGGCTCCTGTTACTACCTGCGCAACACCACGTCCCTGCTTTTCCAGCCAGGATGCGATACATTGTTCTTGCCATGCATAAAGGGATAAGCCCATGGGTTTGATGCTCCTTGGCACAAGATACCACGAGAGGTCTTACTCAAGCAATGTGATGCGATAATGGTAAAAGGGATTGCATAGAATAGAACCATCATTTATGCTTTTTTTGTATGCCCAGAAAGGAGAAGACATGGACTACGAACTTTTATACAACGAATATCTTGCGTACGAGAAGGCAATTAAAGAAAAGATCAAATTGGTAACCAAACTGCAAAAAGCTATTGCTAAAAATATGAGCAGTGGTGACCTTTCTAAAAGTATTTCAGACACTGAGTTATTGCATCAAGCAAGTGACGAGCTGTCTGATTTGACCAGTAATCTTAAAGCATTGCTTTCAAGCTTTGATGCCAGAGATTATATGGAGAGTGGACTTTTTGCTCAGCAGCTCTTGAGTCAGTGTGAACAGAGTAATGTCGATGTCATTGGTGATTTCCCTGTCTACGAGATGTTTCCCTACAAGGTACGCTTTGACGTGGAGACCCAGGATGCCTATCTAGACCGAAAGAAGGTCTCTTGTCTTCGTCCATCCACCTTGGTGTCCATTGTTAAGGCAGGACAAGAAAAACTCTACAAGGCATCCTTCAGGGCAAACCAGTTTGCAACTGAGTTGGCTGCTGCCTATGATCTTGCTTGTTTGAAGCTTGGGAAGGAAGCAGGAGCAGATATCTACCTGACCACGCTCTATAAATACTTGGTGCCGATGAGCCGTTCTCGCAAGGAGTATGACCAACAGAGTTATGCATTCGACATTGCCCGGCTTTTTGATGCCCAAGACGTGGAAATAAAGGGAGGGAGGTCATTCCAGTTCGGTCCAAGCAGAAACAACTCCAAGGCACTGAGGATTCTTGACCAGACTGGAAGAGAGTACTATCTCGCAACCATACGATTCTATTAAAAGAGGTAGTTTGATGGAAATGCAGACCAATATGCGTGCAACCATTGCTCAGCTTTCTCAGGGAGAAGTCCCCGAAAGTGACCAATTGCTCAACCAACTTTCAGTTGGAATCCAATTTCTTACTGACTTCTATCAGGAGAAATATCTTGATGAGTTCATCAAGGCAGGCGGGAGCAAGATCAAGTTCATTACGGGAAGAAAGGGAAGTGGAAAGACACATACCCTTCACCTCTTGCAGTCCCTTGCAAAGCAAAGGAAGTACGTAACGGTCAGCATTTCTGCAAAAACACTCTGGTTGCATGATTTCAGGGAGTTCTATCTTGAGGTGCTCCGTCAAGCCGATATCATGAACTTGCTCAATCATTGCAGTGAGAAGATTGTGCATGCGATGGGATTTGAGAGCAAGGACATTGACCCCGGTCTTACCTTCCTTGATTTCCTCGCCCAACAAGGTCTAGCTGATGGGATAACCAGGCGGGAGATGCGTAACCAGCTAAAAGAGTTGTTCCTTGATAATCCGAGGATGGATAATAACTTTTCTCTTGCTTGCAGTTTGCTCTGTGGTTCCTTGCTTGGGCATCCAGTATTGGAAGAAACAAACAAGGAACTTCTGCTTGCATGGATGCATGGAGATAAGAAGATCCGGATGACCCTGCTCAGGCCATTGGGTTTGGCTCCTACCAGAATTACCAAGTATAATGCCCGTAATTTGCTGCGTAGTCTTGCTGAATTGGTACATCTGAGTGGGTATGCTGGGCTGTTGGTGACCGTTGACAATCTTGAGGTTCTGGTTGATAGGTCAGGAATGAATCCACTGCATTACACCAAGATGAAACGAGAAGATACATATGAAAGTATTCGCCAATTGATTGATGACATTGATACCTTCAACCATTTCATGGTGGTCTATGCATTCTCGGGAGAGTTACTCGATAATGAGAATGCTGGGTTGAAGTCATACCAAGCACTCTGGATGCGAATCCAGAATGAGGTACGATCAAAGCGAGTGAACAAATTTACCGATATTGCCGATCTTGATGCGATAGCACTTCAGGAGTATTCACCATCATTGTTGGTAGAGATGAGCCAAAAGCTTGCCCAGCTGGTACAGCATATCAATGTACAGGCTTCCCCTTTGGATGAAGAGCATGCAAGACAGCTAATAACGCAAGCCAAACTGGGTGGTATGTCACTTCCTCGTTTGGTCAATCAGGCAACGTTGGGGTTCCTTGCCCAACAAGATACTGCTGAGGAGGAAGAACATGGCTTGGGGTTATGAAGAGAGACATATGATCGAGGCCTTGCGTTCAGGGATTCCTTCCAAGGCTATAGGTCACCACTTTACAGAAGCCAGACAGGATCTTTTGGATGAGGTCATTGAAAAACTGGATGGGGTGTGTGACTCCAAGATGAGTGATTCCATGATTATCAGCGGGAAATATGGTGAAGGGAAGACCCATCTTATCAACACCATCTATACGTTGGCTCATCAGAGAAACATGGTTGTTTCCCTGGTTTCCTTGAGCAAAGAGACACCTCTGGACAAACTTTACTTGGTGTACCCAAAGTTGGTAAGCAATACCTACTTACCCAACCATGTACAGCCTGGGTTTACCCAGGAGCTGAACAAGCTTTCGCCTAATTCCCCTTTGACCAACGACCTCTTGTTATATGGTGCAACACAGCTTGAGACAGACCGTCTCTATTATTTACTACGTTCCTACCTCAATACCGATGATATGGAAGAGCAATTTTTACTGCAGACAGATTTGGAAGGGGACTTTGTACCCAACCTCCAGATCAAGAAAATGTATCGTAGGATTTTTGGTGAAAAGGTAGTATTCAACCAGAATTTTGTGAAATCACGTCACGCCCAGGACTATGTAGCCTTTCTCAGCCATCTGTTCGTACAGCTCGGGTATAACGGGTGGGTAGTTCTCTTTGATGAATCTGAGCTCATTGGTCGCCTAAGCAAGAAGGCGAGGGCAAAGGCATACAATAATCTCGCATCCTTTCTTTTCCCTGCTAAGCAGCTGGAAGCTACTTTCAGTCTTTTCGCCTTCAGTTCTTCCTATACAGAGGATATTATTGAAGCAAAGAATGAGTATCAGAATCTGGAGGAGTTGTATCCTGAAGGTCAGGAGCCGATGAAATCAGTGCTGGATTCCATTGTGAAAGCTCCTCAACTGAAGCCACTTAGCCATGAAGAAATGCAGCAAATTCTTGAGAAGATCGTACGCTTCCACGCAAAGGCTTATGACTGGCAACCTGGGATTAAGTTGGAAGAACTCTTATCGCGTGTAGACAAGAGTGGGTATTTGTTGCGGTCGAAGATACGTAGTGCAATCGAGTATCTTGATCAACTCTATTTGTACCAGACTGAAGCTGATAGCTCCATTGTACAACTTGAAGAGGGCCATTACGAGGAAGAGAGCGAGGAAGAGAGTACCCCTACCTTTGAACAGTTGTTTGATGATTGACCCCTCATATGTAGATGTAGGAGTATGGAAATGAGTAGAGATATCCCTTGGGTCAATCATCTATCACACTATGCTCTGGCTCTTTCACAATTAGCGGATGCTGTAGTATTGGCAAAACAACGATCTCTCAGTGCATTGGAGCAACAGGGTATGATCCACTCCTTTGAAAATACCCATGAGTTGAGCTGGAAGTTGCTCCGTAACTATCTCAAGGATCAAGACATTCAGAAACTATATGGCCCAAAGGATGCTGTTCATGCAGCATTGGCTGTTGGGCTGATACAAGAAGGAAAGCCCTGGATGGATATGATCCGGGATTGTGGCCTAATCTATGACCTAGAGTTCACCGATGAAATTGTTACTCGCATCACTGGTTCTTACATTCATAATTTCCAGAAGCTACTGGAGACCTTTGATGGTTTTCGCGTGAAATGAATCGATCCAGAAAAGCATAGAGTCTCTTGTATTCTCTGTTCTCAAGGCAGAGGATACTTTGGGTAAAAGTGTGAGCTTTGCCGATTTGTTACACTCAAATACTTAAATCTCTAATAACTCTAATACCGATAATAATCAGTGGCCAGATAGATGAGAAGTGCACTTGATTATACCCTATCTGATAGGGTATTTTGTAGACAGCTTATGTAGACCAATCGTGAATTTGTCATGATGCCGGAGTTTGATCGCCAATGGAAACACCTTGGGCTTGGTGATGAGGTACTTCGGCAGCTACAGGAAGCATTATTGGAGAATCCCAAGGCAGGTGCTGTGCTGAGAGGCACTGGAGGGCTTCGAAAGTATCGGATTGCTTTTCCGGATCGAGGCAAAAGCGGCAGTGGTTGGGTTGCATATGTCGATTTCACCATGTATGAGACGATCTACTTGATCACGGCATATCCAAAATCCGAGAAAGACAATCTATCGGCCAAGGAAAGGAATGAAATCGCGGCAATGATTGCCATTCTGGAAACAGGTCTGCAGAAACAGGAGATAAGGAAATGAGTGTATATAAAAGTATCATGAAAGGGCTGGATGAGGCCGTCAAATAC